>CABVDD010000007.1 GCA_902497095.1 uncultured Faecalicoccus sp. | reverse complement strand
AATTGAATGAAGAATTTATACAAACGCACAGTCAGAAAGGTGTGATCCATATGTGCCAGGCTTTACAGGATTATAAACAACAGTGTATTGATAAGGGAAAGGAAATTGGCTATTCCAACAAAGCTAAAGAAATAGCTCAGAAGATGTTGTCAGAAGGACTGCAGCACGATTTTATTGCCCGCATGACAGGATTAAGCTTGGATACTGTTTTAAAGCTTTCTAAACATTAAAAAGGCGCTGATTGCGTCTTTTATTTTGTCAAATCAGCGCTTGTGATCGAATAATTCTCTAAAAAGTCCGATGTCTTCATCTCAATTTGAACACCAATTTTTCCACCACTAAAAAAGATGTGTTCTTGTTCGAATACAGATTGATCAATAAAAGTTCGAAATGTTTTTTTCATCCCCAAAGGAGAACAGCCACCGCGAATGTATCCAGTAATAGACAACAAATCTTTTACATGAATCATGGAAACTGATTTTACACCCGCTGCTTTAGCACATTTTTTTAAATCTAATTCTTGTGCAACCGGTATCATAAATACGATATATTCTTTTGTGTTTGCCTGTGTCACCAAGGTTTTAAAAACACAGTTTTCATCTTGAGATAATATTTGAGCAACGTGTATGCCATCAACTGCTTCATTGCCTTTATGCTCGTATGTATGAACCTGATACTCTAATTTTTTTGTATCTAATAAACGCATTGCGTTTGTCTTTGCGATTTTTTTCATGATGATCGTAAATCTCCTTCTATGATAGACCGAGCAATATCAATTCTCTTCTGGGATGTATCCATGGCAAGCTTTCCGATATAATGATGTGCCTTTTCTTCATTCCAATGATAATTCTCAATCAATATAAGTTTAGCACGATAAATCACTTTTTCATCCTGCGCTTGTCTTTTTTCCTTCTGCAGTTGTCTTGTAAGTGCTTTTATTTTTACTTGAGCGGCAATCCCGTTAACTATCGTCTGCAACAACATTGTTTTAGAAGTCGGCACAGACAATACAAAAATTCCTTGTTCTTTAACTTGAAAACAAATTTGATCATAGATATCATTTTTTACCAACAATAAAACACCTATTGAAAACGCAACTTCAATTTCCCTTGCCGTACGAATGCCAAATTCATCTTTTAAAGGAGGTTGTACGATACAAAAATCATACTGTCTTTGACGAAGCATTTTTTTGGCATCTGTTGCGGAAGATACAAACTGTACTAACGGATATGAAACACGTGGCAAAATATCTTTAATAACTTTTTGTGTGCTTAGTAATGAAGTAACCACAAGAATATTAGCCATAAAAAAGCCTCATCTATTTCATGTAATTCTCAATGATTTCCACAGGTAGCACACGCTTGATAAATTCACTCTTTTTTGCCATTTGTATAGATTCTTCCAATGAAGCCGGAAGTGGTGTTAAATGTGATGTGACATCATTTGATGCCTGATATAAGTTTAGATCCACAGGATCATCCGGCTTTCTTTCTTTCAATATTCCCTCTATTCCCGCATATATAATCAAAAGATAAACTAAATACGGATTGGATGTACAATCTGGACAACGAAGCTCGATCCGACTTTTTTTATTTCGAACAGCAGGTATACGAATCGCTTGTGAACGATTCTGATACGACCATGTGACAAACTTTGGCGCTTTACATTGACCTAGACGTTGATAGCTTTGATCGCACGGATTCAAAAATATCGTCATTTCCGGTAATCGATATAATATTCCTGCCATAAAAGCCCATGTCGCATCCTTGATTGAATTACTTTGTACAGAAACATTGACGTGCATACCATTGCCACTATGTTCTTTTAAAGGTTTAGGATCAAAATCCGCCACTAATCCATTAGCTTTGGCAACAGTACGTACAACCCATTTAAACGTTGCCGCATCATCAGCTGCCTGTAAGGGTGTACTATAGCGAAAATCGATTTCATTTTGACCAGGCCCTTCTTCGTGATGACTGGCTTCTGGATGAAGTCCCATTTCCTGTAAAGTAAAACATATATCCTTTCGTACATCTTCTCCCTGATCTTCCGGAGAGATATCCATATAACTTGCCGAATCTAAAGGAATATATGAATTATTTCCCTTTTCATCCGCTAAGAATAAATAAAATTCAAATTCCGTTCCGATCTGAATTTCGATACCCTGTTCTTTCGCATACGCTTCTGCCTTTTTTAAAAGATATCTTGTATCTAATTCAAATGGTGTTCCATCCGGATATTGAATATCACAATACATACGAACTACAGAACCATCTAAAGATCTCCATGGCAAAATAGATAATGTGGCAGGATCAGGCATCAAAAATAAATCACTTTTGATATCTGTTCCAAAACCATCAATGGCACTGGCATCAAAACTGATTCCTTCCTCAAAAGCCCGTTTTAGCTCATCCGGCAAAATAGATATATTTTTTTGATGGC
The DNA here is from genome assembly GCA_902497095.1 of uncultured Faecalicoccus sp. Classification (GTDB taxonomy): domain Bacteria; phylum Bacillota_I; class Bacilli_A; order Erysipelotrichales; family Erysipelotrichaceae; genus Faecalicoccus. The sequence continues at coordinate 60,851 of CABVDD010000007.1, read as the reverse complement.
CATAAATATCAAAATATGCCAAACGAATAAATGTTACATTTTCATCGTTTACATATGCGAGTACATCTTCTTTGGTATACATGTCTATATCCCTCCTACACTATGCTTATATATACACTATATTCTAATTTGTTTCAATTTTTTCATAAAATTTTCAAATTTTTACATTTTTGTATTGACTTTTTCGAATTCGAAACTAAAATAAAACACATAGAAACGGCAATGGTGCCAAAAAGAGGAAGAAATTCCTTTCTTTTTGTACCGCCGTTTTTTTTATTTTCAAGGAGGAAATCGATAATGACAACATCTATACCCAAAATTTTTGGTTCTAAAGTCTTCAATGAAGAATGTATGCGTGAAGGATTGGCTTCCGATACCTATAAAGAACTTCAAAAAACCATTCAGGAAGGAAAACCATTAAACCCCAAGATTGCCAATGCGGTGGCCCACGCCATGAAAGAATGGGCCATTGCCCAGGGAGCCACTCACTATACCCATTGGTTTCAACCTATGACAGGCGTAACTGCCGAAAAACATGATAGTTTCATCGAGCCTGTTAAAGGTGGAAAAGTCATCATGAGTTTTTCCGGAAAAGAATTGATCAAAGGTGAACCAGATGCTTCCAGCTTTCCTAATGGTGGATTAAGAGCTACTTTTGAAGCTCGCGGTTATACAGCTTGGGATCCTACTTCTTATGCTTTTATCAAAGATGATGTGCTTTGTATTCCTACCGCTTTTTGTTCTTATACAGGACATGCACTGGATAAGAAAACACCTCTTTTAAGAAGTATGGAAGCTATAAACACACAAGCTTTACGAATCCTAAAACTCTTTGGGAATGAAGATGTTACTTCCATAAAAACGACCGTAGGTCCAGAACAAGAATATTTCCTGGTCGATAAAGAGTTTTATGCCAAACGAAAAGACTTAGTCTATACCGGACGTACACTTTTTGGAGCTCCTTGTCCAAAAGGTCAGGAACTGGAAGATCATTATTTTGGTACGATCAAATCCAGAGTACAAGCCTTCATGAAAGAATTGAATGAAGAATTATGGAAGCTAGGTATTTCGGCCAAAACTGAACATAATGAAGTAGCACCTGCACAACATGAATTAGCACCTGTTTTTTCAACTACAAATATTGCAACCGATCATAATCAGTTGACCATGGAGTTGATTCAGCGAATTGCCAAAAAGCACGATATGGTCGCTTTGCTTCATGAAAAACCTTTTGAAGGTATTAATGGATCTGGAAAACACAACAACTGGTCCATTTCGACAAATACCGGTAAAAATTTATTAGAACCTGGTGATACTCCTTATGAAAATGCTCAGTTTTTACTGTTTCTTTCTGCCATTATCAAAGCCGTTGATGAACATCAGGACTTATTGCGATTAAGTGTCGCAAGCGCTGGAAACGATCATCGTCTAGGTGCCAATGAAGCACCACCTGCCATTATCTCAGTTTTCTTGGGAGATGAATTAAATGCTGTATTAGATGCGATCGTCAATGATAAACCTTATGGAAAAACAGAACATAAACTGATGAAAATCGGTGCATGTGTTTTACCAAAATTACCAATGGATACAACCGATAGAAACCGTACCAGTCCATTTGCCTTTACCGGAAATAAATTTGAATTCCGTATGCCTGGCTCCAGTTCTTCTATTTCAGGATGTAACTTTGTGTTAAATACGGTTGTTGCCAATGCCTTGCGTGAATTTGCCGATGTTTTAGAAAAAGCCGATGATTTTGAAAGCAGCTTGCATACTTTGATCAAAGAAACGTTAAAGAAGCATCAGCGTATTATTTTTAACGGTAATGGTTATGATGATTCCTGGATTAAAGAAGCAGAGAAACGAGGTCTTTTAAATCTTAGAACAACACCAGATGCCCTTCCATATTTTATCCGTGAAGAAAATATCCGTTTATTTGAAACCGAAAAAGTTTTAGATCGTGAAGAAATGGAATCACGTTATGAAATCAACATGGAAGAATACACAAAAGTAATCAATATTGAAGCATTGACCATGATCAATATGGCTAAAAAGGAAATCTTGCCTGCTGTTTCACGTTATTCCAAAGAACTAAGCGAAGCATATCAATCCAAATATCAGTTTGATCAACAAATGAATCTTGATTATGAAAAAGAAACTCTACACCAATTAAACGCATCACTGGCAGAAGCTTATAACGCATGTAAAGAGCTCGAAAAAAATACAGAAACATTACATTCTATCGAAGATTTTGAAGAAGCCGCTTATTTTGTTCGCGACAAGATCTTACCAAGCATGGAAGCTCTAAGAAAACCATGTGATGCCTTAGAAACTATGACAGATGACCAAGCTTGGCCATTCCCTAGTTATGGAAAGCTGTTATTTGGTATTCTATAAAACGCTATATCATCTATACAAACCGGCAGTTTTTACTGCCGGCTTTGATAGTCTTTTACGATAAGGAGAATTTTATGTGCACGATAATGGGTTATTTTAAAGAAGGTATAGATGTCTCTATACTTGAAAAAGCGCTTGAAAAAACAAAAAGTCGCGGTCCGGATGACACACATTTTTATACTTTTGAAAAAGGAGCTTTAGGATTTCAAAGACTTTCTATCATGGGTTTGAGTCCTGAGGGTATGCAACCTTTTATCTATAAGGAGATGGCAGTTGTATGCAATGGTGAGATTTACGGATTTCGATCTTTAAAAAAGAAATTGATAGAAAAAGGATATTCTTTTAAAAGTGAAAGTGATTGTGAAATTCTATTGCCTTTGTACGAACAATATGGTGTATCGATGTTTGAAAAACTAGATGCTGAATATGCCTGTATTCTTTATGATGGTCGTTCTAAAAGTGTGATCGCAGCTCGTGATCCAATAGGAATACGTCCCTTATATTATGGATATGATAAAGATAATGCGATCGTATTCGCATCTGAGCCCAAAAACTTAATAGGTCTTGTAAAAGTCATTAAACCCTTTCCTCCTGGACATTATTATAAAGATGGTAACTTTATCTGTTATGCGGATATGTCCAAAGTGGATTCCTATGTATCCGATTCATTAGAGAATGTATGCCAAAACATTCATGATCTTTTAATAGAGGGTATTCAAAAACGATTAGATGCCGATGCTCCCATTGGTTTTTTATTAAGCGGCGGTCTTGATTCTTCTTTAGTTTGTGCCATTAGCCAGAAACTACTTTACAAGCCCATTCAAACTTTTGCGATCGGTATGAAAGAAGATGCCATTGATTTAAAATACGCTAAAGAAGTCGCTCAGGCAATAGGAAGTCAACATACAGAAGTCATCATTACACAAAAAGATGTCTTAGATGCCATTAACACTGTCATTTATAACCTTGCAACCTATGATATCACGACAATTCGCGCCAGCATTGGTATGTACCTTCTTTGTAAATATATTCATGATCACACAAATATTCGAGTCTTATTGACTGGAGAAATCAGCGATGAACTGTTTGGTTACAAATACACCGACTTTGCGCCAGATCCTGTATCGTTTCAAAAAGAAAGCGAAAAGCGAATTAAAGATATTCACATGTATGATGTATTACGAGCAGATCGTTGTATCAGTTCCAATTCCATGGAAGCACGCGTACCTTTTGGTGATCTAGCCTTTGTTCGTTATGTCATGCATATAGATCCAGCTTTAAAAATGAATACATATCACAAAGGAAAATATTTATTGCGCCACGCCTTTGAAAAAGATGAAATTTTACCTTATTCCATCTTAATGCGAGAAAAAGCCGCTTTTTCTGACGCCGTTGGACATTCCTTAAGAGATACGATCCAGGCCATGGCCGATACGAAATATACACAAGAAGAATTTGAACAAAAGAGAAAATTATATACGATCAATCCCCCATTCACAAAAGAATCATTGTTGTATCGGGAGATCTTTGAAAGTTATTATCCGAATCAAGCTTCCATGATCGATTATTTTTGGATGCCTAATCAAAATTGGAAAGGTTGTAATGTCAACGATCCTAGCGCTCGTGTACTTTCCAATTATGGAGATAGTGGAAAATAAGGAGGAATATTATGAATCCCAATTTTGAACATGATGCCTGTGGTATCGGTACTGTGGTACAAATTGATGGAAAACAAAGTTATGATGTAGTTGATAAAGCATTACATATTGTCGAAAAACTAGAACATCGAGCTGGAAAAGATGCCAGTGGTCAAGTAGGTGATGGTGTAGGTGTTCTTTTACAGATATCGCATCGTTTCTTTTCCAAAATCGCAAAACAGGAAAACATTGAACTAGGGAAAGAAAGAGAATATGGTATCGGTATGTTTTTCTTTCCCCAACAAGAATTAAAACGAAATCAACATAAACGCTTATTTGAAACAATCGTAAAAAACGAAGGTGCTAAATTACTAGGCTGGCGTAATGTCTCATGCCATCCCGAAATATTAGGGCAAACCGCAAAAGACTGCATGCCTCATATTGAACAAGCTTTTATTGAAAAACCAAGCTCTATAAAAAAAGGATTTGAATTTGATCGACTCCTTTATGTGATTCGTCGTGAATTTGAGAAAAGTTGTCCGGAAACTTATGTAGCTTCGTGTTCTAGTCGAACCATAGTATATAAAGGAATGTTTTTAGTACACCAATTGCGAAATTTTTATACCGATCTGCAAGATACAGATTATCAAAGTGCGATTGCCATTGTACATTCTCGCTTTTCAACGAATACAACGCCTTCTTGGCAACGTGCGCATCCTAACCGTCTGATTGCTCATAATGGTGAAATCAACACGATTCGCGGTAATGTAGATCGTATGTTGGCAAGAGAAGAAAGTATGTCTTCCCCATTTTTGGATGCCAATTTAAAAAAGATCTTACCTGTCATCAACGCAACAGGATCTGATAGTGCCATGTTGGATAATACTTTGGAATTTTTAATGATGAACGGTATGCCTTTGGCAAAAGCTATTATGATCACCATCCCTGAACCATGGAAGCATGTACCAATGGAAGAATCTAAAAAAGATTTTTACCATTATTATGCCACAATGATGGAACCATGGGATGGACCAGCTGCTATTTTGTTTTCTGATGGAGATCAAGTCGGTGCTGTACTTGATCGTAATGGTTTGCGTCCGGCTCGTTACTATATCACAAAAGATAATATGTTGATTTTATCCAGCGAAGTCGGTGTTTTGGATATTCCGGCAGACCAAATCGTTTGTAAATCAAGATTGGAACCTGGAAAAATGGTCTTAGTAGATACTCTTGCCAAGAAAATGTATACAGATCAAGAAATCAAAGAACACTTTGCCAAAGCCAATCCTTATGGTGAATGGTTAGATCTACATCTTTTACATCTAAAAGATTTAAAAGCACCGGATAAAAAAGCGCAGATGCATAGCCAGGAAGAAAGAAATCGACTTTATAAAGTGTTTGGTTATACATATGAAGATATCCAGGATGAAATTTTGCCTATGGCTAAAAATGCCAATGAACCGACTGCCAGTATGGGAACCGATATTCCTTTAGCAGTTTTAAGCAATCGACACCCTTTATTATTCCACTATTTTAAACAATTATTTGCGCAAGTGACAAATCCACCTATTGATTCCCTTCGCGAAGAAATTGTAACTGATACCACAGTATATATCGGCAGTGATGGAAATCTATTGGAAGAAAAAAGTACAAATTGTAAGGTACTCGAAGTCAACAACCCGATTTTAGATGCCCGTGACATGGATAAAATTCGTAATCTTAATAAAGAAGGTTTTCAAAGTGCTACGATTTCCCTTCTATTTTATCGAGGTATGCCACTAAAAGAAGCATTGCATCATTTATTTATTGAATGCGATCGCCTTTATCGTGATGGAGCCAATATATTGATATTAAGCGATAAAGGAGTCGATGAAAGTCATATGGCCATTCCTAGTTTGCTTGCCGTATCGGCTTTAGAACATCATTTAGTACAAACTAAAAAACGAACTGCCGTCTCGATCATCTTAGAAAGTGGTGAGCCTAGAGATGTTCATCAATTTGCATGTTTGCTGGGTTATGGAGCCACTGCCATCTATCCGTATTTGGCCCATGAATGCATTGAAGAGATGATTGAAAAAGATATATTGGATAAAGAACCTTCTATTGCGATTCGTGACTACAATGAAGCTATCTTGCATGGCATTGTCAAAATTGCTGCCAAGATGGGTATTTCGACATTACAATCTTATCAGAGCGCCCAAATCTTTGAAGCCATTGGTATCTCTAAAGAAGTGATCGATCAATATTTTACAAATACTGTATCCCGCGTTGGCGGTATCGGCTTAAAAGAAATTGAAGAAGATCTTATCGTACACCACGATCATGGTTTTGATCCTCTTGGACTTTCTAGTGATACCAAATTAGACAGTTATGGTTTTCATAAATTAAGAAGTGGTAAAGGAAAAGAAGATCATCTTTACGATCCACAAACCATCATCACTCTACAAAAGGCAACACGTGATAACGATTATGAACTGTTCAAAGCGTATACAAAACGTGTAAATGATAAAGATCGTCCTCATACACTCAGAGCTTCTTTGGAATTTAAACCAAATCAAAAAGCTATTCCATTGGAAGAGGTAGAGCCAGTATCTGAAATCGTAAAACGTTTCAAAACAGGTGCTATGTCCTATGGATCTATTTCTGAAGAAGCCCATACATGTATGGCCATCGCAATGAATCGCCTGCATGGAAAATCGAATTCTGGTGAAGGCGGCGAAAAGCCAGAACGTTTAAATACAGAAAAAAATTCAGCTATCAAACAAGTCGCCAGCGGAAGATTTGGCGTGACGAGCGCTTATTTAGTCAGTGCTAAAGAAATTCAGATCAAGATGGCACAAGGTGCAAAACCTGGTGAAGGTGGACACCTTCCCGGCAAAAAAGTATATCCTTGGATTGCCAAAACACGCTACAGCACTCCTGGTGTTACCTTGATCAGTCCACCGCCTCATCACGATATTTACTCTATCGAAGATTTGGCACAACTGATTTATGATCTAAAAAATGCCAATAAAGAAGCAAGGATCAGCGTCAAGTTAGTCAGTGAAGCTGGTGTTGGTACGATTGCCAGCGGTGTCGCAAAAGCCGGTGCCAGTGTCATATTGATTTCTGGCTATGATGGAGGTACCGGAGCCGCCCCACAATCCAGTATTCATCATGCCGGTCTTCCATGGGAACTAGGTCTTGTCGAAACGCATCAAAACCTTATTGAAAACCATTTAAGATCACGCGTTATACTAGAAACAGATGGTAAATTAATGACGGGAAAAGATGTGGCCATCGCATGTTTATTAGGCGCTGAAGAATTTGGTTTTGCGACAGCACCTCTTGTAACAATGGGCTGTATGATGATGCGTGTATGTAATCAAGATACATGTCCTTTTGGAGTCGCTACACAAAATGATCAGCTGCGTAAACGATTTAAAGGAAAACCAGAATATGTTATGAATTTCATGTGTTTTATTGCACAAGAACTTCGTGAAATCATGGCTTCTTTAGGCTTTAGAACCATCGATGAAATGGTAGGACATAGCGATTGTCTTCAAATTCGTCAAGATTTACAAACCAGACAGAACATGTTAGAACTTCAAGCTTTAATTGGAAAAAATCGAAATGTTCATCATAAACCAAAAGACACTTATGATTTTAAATTGGATACGACTTTAGATAGTACCAAGTTGATTCCGGCTTTTGAATCGTGTATGAAATCTTCAGGCAGTCATACTATTGATGTCAATCTTTCCAGTACCGATCGTAGTGTAGGATGCCTGTTAGGATCTTTGATCACAAAAGAGTTTGGCGATACATTAAAAGAAGATACCTTTATCGTTAATGGTAAAGGAGGCGCCGGACAATCCTTTGGTGCATTTATTCCTAAAGGATTGACATTAAAAATTACCGGTGACGCCAATGATTACTTTGGAAAAGGTTTATCGGGAGGAAAATTAGTCATAGCTCCTGATGCCAAATCTTCTTTTAAAGCTGAAGAAAATGTGATCATTGGTAACGTAGCCCTTTATGGTGCCACTAGTGGTAAAGCCTTTATTTGCGGAAAAGCCGGTGAGCGTTTCTGCGTAAGAAATTCAGGCGCTACAGCCGTTGTTGAAGGCTGTGGTGATCATGGATTAGAATATATGACTGGCGGTTATGCCGTTGTATTAGGAAAAACGGGTAAAAACTTTGCAGCCGGTATGTCTGGTGGTATTGCATATGTTCTAGACACCGATCATGATCTATATAAAAATGTCAACAAAGATCTTGTCTCCATTGAAGAAATTACAGGAAAATCGGATAAAGAAAAACTTTTTGAAATCCTGCAGGAACATTATAAAGAGACCAATTCATCGCAGGCCTTGCGTATTTTAGATCATTTTGATGAAGAATTACAGCACTTTAAAAAAATCATTCCAAATGATTATAAGCGTATGCTTTCATCGATCAAAGAACTGCAGGATAAAGGATATCACCAGGAAGAAGCAGAATTAAAAGCCTTTAATATGGCTTTTCAAAAATAGGAGGTCAACATGGGAAAACCAACAGGATTTTTAGAATTTGAACGCAAAGAAAATACTGCAGTTTCACCATTACAGCGCATTCAAAACTTTTTGGAATTCCATGAAGACATGGATATCGAAGAAAGAAGAAAACAAGGTGCTAGATGCATGAACTGTGGTGTACCTTTTTGTCAGGCATCCATTGAATTAAAAGGAATGACAACAGGTTGCCCTTTACATAATTTAATACCCGAATGGAATGATGAAATTTATAAAGGTCATACACAACAAGCCTTATCCAGACTGCTAAAGACAAATCCGTTTCCAGAATTTACAGGTCGTGTCTGTCCAGCACTTTGTGAGAAATCATGTCTTAATGGTCTAGACAGCCGTCCTGTTACCATTAAAGATAATGAATACTATATTATCGAAGAAGGATTCAAGAATCATTGGATGAAACCGCAAGTTCCTGAAATACGAACATCTAAAAAAGTAGCTGTCATCGGCTCTGGGCCTGCAGGACTTAGTGTAGCCTATGCACTAAATCAAAGAGGTCATCAAGTCACGGTGTTTGAAAAAGATGATGCGATTGGAGGATTATTGATGTATGGTATTCCAAACATGAAATTGGAAAAACAATATATCCAAAGACGAATTCACGTATTAGAAGAAGAAGGCATTCAATTTCAATGCCAGGTAAAAGCAGGAATTGATATTTCTAAAGAGACATTAATGAAAGAATACGATGCGATTGCCTTATGCATCGGTTCTAAGAAGCCAAGAGATCTAGTTTTTGAAAATCGAGATGCCAAAGGAATTTATTTTGCGGTAGATTATTTAACCAGTGTCACAAAACATCTTATCAAAGGTTCAAAAACAGAAACAGCTAAAGGAAAACATGTAGTTATCGTTGGTGGTGGAGATACCGGAAATGATTGTGTAGGAACAAGCATTCGTCAAGGATGCAAGTCTGTTACTCAAATTGAAATGATGCCAGAACCACCAAAAGAACGTCTAGAATCTAATCCTTGGCCAGAATGGCCAAAAGTTTTAAAAACGGACTATGGCCAACAAGAAGCTATTTCTCAATTTGGAAAAGATCCTCGTATTTATGAAAGAACGATCAAAGAAATTGAAGTCAAAAACGGAAAAATCAAAGCTGTGATCGTATCTAAAGTTCAATTTGTCAATGGAAAGATGGAGTTTGTCAAAGGCTCTGAACAAAAAATTCCGTGTGATCTTTTATTGATTGCGGCAGGCTTTATCGGCGTAGAAGACGATAGCAAACAAGCTTTTGCCCTGGATATGTCACCAAGAAATACTTTTATGACAAATCCAAATTCTTATCAAACAAAAGAACAGAAGATCTTTACAGCCGGTGATGCCCATCGAGGTCAGTCTTTAGTTGTATGGGCCATTCATGAAGGATTGGAATGTGCAAAAGAAATTGACAAATATTTAATGGGATATACGAATTTAGAATAACCAATAAAGCTGCAATACTTGTTTTAGTGTTGCAGCCTTATTTCGTAAGCAGATATCTTTTCTTTACATCAAATCAATAAACTACTATGTATGATGTCTATAATTTCTAAGAATGCGCTTAAACTCTTCTAACTGTGCTAATCCTTCCTGAAGAATTGTATCTGGACATATGGCATCTGTATCTGAACGATAAAAAGTGATTTGGATATCATTAAATAAATTGATGATCGCATAAGTTCCATAAGCATAAGAACCACGATTTACCATCAAACTTCCCGGATTGACAAAAGTGATTCCATCTATTTTCTTGATTGTTGGAACATGGGTATGTCCATGAAAACACAAGGTACAGTGGTTTGCTTTACATAAGGACAGTAATTCATCATAACCATCATAAACATTATAGTAGTGGCCATGCGTTACACAAATGTCTTTATAGATCACATACTTAGGATAGGCGTCTTCATCATGATTTCCTTGTACCGCAATATCAAACTGTTTCATTACTTTATCATCTTTAGGCAGTGCAGAATCTCCACAATGGATCATCAAATCAACCGATCCTTTATATTTACGTACGATTCGAGGTAAATGATCTAGAAATCGATGACTGTCACTGACCAGCAAGATCTTCATCTGTAAATCTCCTATCTATTTCATCCATTGTATCTTGAATAATTTTCTGTGGATCCTGCATAACATCTAAATTCTGTGCACAGATCAGCATAACGTCTTCGGTCTTGAAAAAATAGGAGAACACACCTTGTATGTATTCATAACCAAATTGCTTATAAATAGTGCCTCCAGAAGTTGTCACATAATATACCTTTTTACACTTACAACAATTTTGACAAATTCCCTTTTCATCATAATAAAAAGTAATCCCCTGACAACAAATCATTTCAATATAAATCTTTAAAAGCGAAGGAAACGATAGATCATAGTATGGTGCTGCGATTACTATAATATCTGCCTGAGAAAACTGCTTGGCATATTGAGTAAAATAAGTTTTATTTTCTCGTTGGCTTAATCCATTTTGATTTAAAGGATAAAGATTTGTTTCCTTCTGTAAGTTGATCTCTTCTATGCTTCCCTTCAAATGACTCAGTAAATGTCTTGCGAGAATATCTGTTCTTGAATTCTTCGAAATCGTGCTATTTATATATAAAATTTTAGACATTTTGATACTCCTTGTATTTTTCCATCCAATATTTATGATCTTCTTCATCAATCAAACGTAATACACGACAAGGATTACCCGCCGCAATGACCCCATCGGGTATATCATGAGTAACGATACTTCCTGAACCGATCACACTTCCTTTGCCAATCGTCACACCCGGATTGATTACTACATTTCCTCCAATCCATACAGAGTCTTTGATTATTACCGGAAGCGCTATTTCTAAATCCATATTTCGTATGTATGCATCAATAGGATGCGATGCCGTATAAATACAAGTTCTTGGCCCGATCAATACATCATTTCCAATAATGACATCAGCCTCATCTAGAATCACAATATCTGTATTTCCTTGAAAATGTTTTCCAATTGAAATATTGATACCATGATCACAATAAAAAGGAGGAACCAAAGATATATCCTCATAAGACTCTTTGAAAAATTGCCGCAAATTTTCCAAAGGTTTTCTATCTATCCAATATTCACTTTCATTAAAAGCTTTTAAAAAAGGACGAATGTTTTTCCAAGTAAAACCTTCCAGTTTAAATGGATCGTATAATTTTTTTTGTTTCATCTTTTCAGTTTCTGTCATATAGCCTCTCTGTATAAAAAAGAGGTCTGAAGACCTCTTTACTTATTTTTGTTTGATAGCTGCCTGTGCTGCCGCTAAACGTGCAATTGGAACACGATATGGTGAGCAAGAAACATAATTTAATCCTAATTTATTCGCAAATGCGATACTAGAAGGATCCCCACCATGTTCTCCACAAATACCTAATTTGATATCCGGACGTGTCTTGCGACCTAATTGAGCTGCCATTTCGATCAATTTGCCAACGCCTTTTTGATCTAAGCGTGCAAATGGATCATTTTCATAAATCTTGGCATCATAGTATTCTGGCAAGAATTTACCTGCATCATCACGTGAGAAACCAAATGTCAACTGTGTCAAATCATTGGTACCAAATGAGAAGAATTCAGCATCTTGCGCCAATTCATCAGCTAATAAAGCAGCACGAGGTACTTCGATCATAGTTCCTACATGATAAGTTAAAGAAGCGCCAGACTCTTTGATGATTTTATCAGCTGTTTCTGTAACCATCTTCTTTACATACTGTAATTCTTTTAAATCACCAATTAGCGGTAACATGATCTCTGGTTCAATATTCCATTCTGGATGAGCCTTGTTTACATTTAAAGCGGCTTTGATCACAGCAGCTGTCTGCATATGTGCAATACCTGGATTTGATACATCCAGACGACTTCCACGATGTCCCATCATTGGATTGACTTCGTGTAATCCAGAGATAACCTGTGCTAATTCATCATAAGAAATATTCATTTCTTTTGCCAATTCTTTGATATCTTCAGGAGCTGTTGGCACAAATTCATGCAAAGGTGGATCCAAATAACGAATTGTCACTGGTCTGCCTTCCATAGCTTCATAAATGCCTTCAAAGTCTTTTTGTTGCATTGGTTCCAACTTATTTAATGCAGCTTCCATTTGTTCATCATTTTTGGCAACGATCATTTCACGAATAGCTTTGATTTTATCGCCTTCAAAGAACATATGCTCCGTACGAACCAAACCAATACCTTCAGCTCCAAATTCTACAGCTTGTCTTGCATCTCTTGGCGTATCAGCGTTTGTACGAATTTTTAAAGTACGAGCTTTATCTGCCCATTCCATAAAGCGTTCAAAATCACCGCTGATTTCAGCAGGTACCGTTTCAATTTTTTCACCATAGACATTACCAGTTGAACCATCGATAGAAATCCAATCTCCACGATTATAACGTTTTCCAGCTACAACAAAGTATCCTTCTTCTTCATGCATTTCAATATCGCCAGCACCACTTACACAACAAGATCCCATTCCACGAGCTACAACGGCTGCATGACTTGTCATACCGCCACGAACAGTTAAGATACCTTGTGAGACCGCCATTCCTTCAATATCTTCTGGACTGGTTTCCAAACGAACTAAAATAACTTTTTTACCTGAATCGGCTTCTTCTTTTGCCTCATCGGCAGTGAATACGATCTGTCCAGATCCAGCACCAGGACTTGCCGGTAAAGCGCTGGTAATGGCTGTAGCTTCTTTTAAAGCTTTAGGATCAAACATAGGGTGCAACAAAGCATCTAATTGTTGCGGTTCTACCATCAATAAAGCTTCTTCTTCATTGATCAAACCTTCATCAACCATGTCACAGGCAATTTTTAAAGCGGCCTGTGCAGTACGTTTACCATTTCGCGTCTGCAGCATAAACAGTTTTCCACCTTCAATGGTAAACTCCATATCCTGCATATTCTTATAATGATGTTCTAATTTAGAACAGATATCAACAAACTGATCATAAGCTGTTGGACTTACTTCTTTTAACTGATCAATAGACTGCGGTGTACGAACACCTGCAACTACATCCTCGCCCTGTGCATTCATCAAGAATTCACCAAATAGCTTATTTTCACCTGTAGCAGGGCTTCGAGTAAAGGCAACACCGGTACCGCAATCTTCTCCCATATTTCCAAAAACCATCATCTGAACATTTACAGCAGTTCCCCAAGAACTTGGAATGTCATTCATACGACGATAGTAAATAGCTCGTTCATTATTCCATGATTTAAATACCGCTTCGATAGCTTCCATCATCTGCGTCTTAGGATCGGTTGGAAAACTTTCATGTAACTCAGCCTGATAAAATTCTTTAAAACGATCAACCAAGGTCATCATATCTTCTGCGGTAAGTTCTAGATCATCTTTGATACCGCGCTGTGCTTTGACTTCATCAATGATTTCTTCAAATCTTTTTTTGCTTAAGCCTTTTACAACATCCGCAAACATTTGAATAAAACGACGATAGGAATCATAGGCAAAACGAGGATTCTGTGATTTATCCGCAATCGTTTTAGCTACAACATCATTAATACCTAAATTTAAGATGGTATCCATCATTCCTGGCATACTGGCTCTTGCACCGGAACGAACAGAAACTAATAATGGATTTTGAGCATCCCCGAATTTTTTTCCTGTTTCTGCTTCTAACTTTTCCAGATACTCCATAATTTGTTTCTGAATTTCTTCATTGATTGTTTCACCATCTTCATAATATTTATTACAAGCTTCTGTTGTAATGGTAAAACCATTAGGAACTGGCATTCCCAATTTGCTCATCTCCGCAAGATTGGCACCTTTTCCTCCAAGAAGTTCACGCATATTCGCATCACCTTCTTGAAAAAGGTACACGTACTTTGTTGTCATTATTTAATCCTCCTAACTTTCTCAATATGTAAACGTTTTCAACATCCCTATTATAGCACAATTTTTTTCAAAGAATAGAAAAATGTAGTCAATCTAATCAGCACAATAAAAGTCTATTAGATGAATTCATCTTCTTTTGAACAATTTACCTTCAAATATACATTTATAAAAACGTTTTACATTTTATTCACATACAAAAAGACGGTTCTTACAAACCGCCTTTGTCTATAATATTTAAAGTTGTACTTGAGCTGGCTGTTCAGCACGAATTCCACCGCAGATTTCATAATTTGGACAACTTGGATTACAAGATTCTTCAATAACCGGCCGAAGTTCTGCAGGCATCATAGTTGTGATTTCATCATCATCATAACCAACAACTAAACTTTTCTTCGATAACATGATCGGTCGTTTCAGAATGGAAGGATTCTTTTGTATCAATGTCACCAATTCATTCATTGAAAAATCATCAATGCCCTTTTTTAAGGACTGAAAAGCTTTGGATCGAACAGAAATAATATCTTCGGTACCATTTTCACATCGCGATAATATATATTTGATTTCATTTTCATCGAGCAATGTCGTAAAAATATTTTTTTCTTTAAATTCAATTTGATTGTCCTTTAGCCACTGCTTTGCTTTTCGGCAGCTGGCGCAGCCAGGAGATGTATATATAATGACCATAAATATGCCTCCTTTTCATGTAATCCTATTATAGCACTATGAAATTAAAATACCATTGGTTTTTCAAACAATTTGCGGTAAAATAAGAAAATAATCGGAGGGATGAAAATGGAGCGAATGTTAAGTGGTATCAAACCCACAGGAAGACTCACTTTAGGAAACTATATTGGAGCCATTTCTCAATTTGTAAAATACCAAGATGAATACGAATTATATATTTTTATTGCCAATCAACACGCGATCACTATTCCTATTGAAGCCAAAGAACTTAGACAAAACACTAAAGATTTAGTTGCTCTCTATTTGGCAAGCGGATTAGATCCAGAAAAAGTAACGATTTTTCTGCAAAGTGATGTTGCTGCCCATGCGAAATTAGGTTGGGTCATGACTTGTATGAGCTATATGGGAGAATTACAACGTATGACACAATACAAAGATAAAACCGCAAAAGGAGAAACAGGCATTACAGCCGGTCTCTTTACGTATCCAAGTCTTATGGCAGCCGACATATTGTTATATGATCCAAAATATGTTCCAGTAGGCATTGACCAAAAACAACATGTGGAATTGGCTCGTAATTTGGCAGAACGATTCAATCACCGCTATAGTGATACTTTTGTAATCCCGGAACCATTAATGACAACAGTTGGACAAAAGATTTATTCGTTACAAGATCCTACTAAGAAAATGTCAAAATCGGAAACCAATCCAAAAGGTACCATTGATTTATTAGATGATCCAGCTGTAGCTCGTAAAAAGATCATGTCTGCTGTCACAGATTCTTTAGGCATCATTCAATATGATCCTGAAAATCAAGCTGGTTTGGCAAATTTATTGACGATTCAATCCGTGCTTTCTAAAGAACCCATTGAAAGTATCGTAAAACGCTATCAGGGAAAAGGATATGGTGAACTTAAAAAAGAAATAGGACAAACTGTCTTTGATTTCTTAAGCGATCTTCAGGCAAAATATAAAGATGTTTTAGATCGAAAGATCGTAGATCAAGTCCTTCAGGATGGCGCACATAAGGCAAGTATTATTGCAGATAAGAAAATACAGAAAGTATATCGAAAAGTTGGTTTTACTATCACAAAATAAAAAGGCGAGCAAATCGCCTTTTTATTATAGAACATAGAAAAATAAAATTACTAAAATACCTAAAACGATACGATACCAGCCAAAAACTGTAAAATCATGTTTACGAACATAATTTAATAGAGCTCGTATCGCAAAAAGTGAAACAACGAAACTAACAAAAGTTCCAAATAACAATACTATTAATTGACCAAAAGAAAAGAAACCAGATTCCATAAAATACTTGACTAGTTTTAAGCCGCTGGCTCCTAACATGATAGGCACCGCTACAAAAAAAGAAAACTCACTGGCAATTGTACGAGTACAACCACTATAAAGACCACCTAAGATAGTAGAACCAGATCGAGAAGTTCCAGGAATCAATGCCAAACATTGAAAACATCCGATTTTAAAACTTGTTTTATAATCCAATTCATCCAATGTGTGGATTGTCGGTGTTTTTGGATGTTTTTCCACAACGATAAAAATAATACCATAAGCAATCAATGTGATAGCAATGATAAAGTATGCACTGAGATAACTTTCGATAATATCATCTAAAAGAAACCCTAAAATTGCAGCCGGTATAGCACCCACAATTACTTTTTTCCATAATTCAAAAGTTTCTTTTTGCTTGGCTCGACTTTTCTTTTTGCTCCAAGGATTTAAACGATGAAAATATAGTACAACAACAGCTAAAATACTTCCAAATTGAATAACAACTTTAAAGACTTCAAAAAATTGAGCCGGTTCTAAAGAAAGAATGCTGTCCAATAAAATTAAATGCCCTGTACTACTAATTGGAAGCCATTCCGTGATTCCTTGAACGATTCCAAATACAATTGATTTTAATAGATCCAAAATAAATTGCATGTATTAGTTCTCCTTTTCTTTATACGTCTGTACAAGACTCTTAAAAATCTCACCACGTACTTCAAAGTTTTTAAATTGATCAAAGCTGGAACAAGCTGGTGATAAAAGAATCACATCCCCTTCTTGGGCTAATTCCAATGCTCTTTCAAATGCTTCCTGCATAGTTTCACAAGAAGTTTGATGCGTAAAGATTTCACTGAACTTATCTTTAGTTTGACCAAATGAAAAACAGTGTTTGATTTTTGAATCATATTGTTTTAAATCAGAAAAAGAAATATGTTTATCTTTTCCACCACACAATAAGATCACATTTTTATCAAATGCACTTAGTGCGGCACATGCAGCATGTGTATTTGTAGCTTTACTATCATTATAAATACGTACACCATTTAGGGTATCTACATATTCAATACGATGTTCTACTCCATGAAAATTGGCAATGACTTTCTGAATCGAATCTAAAGAAATTCCCATACAATAGGCCATACAGGCAGCCATCATGGCATTACCACAGTTAAAATCACCAACGATCTTTAAATCGGACAACTTAAATAAAACAGTATCATTTAAATAGGCATACGTGCTATCTTTATGTAATGGTACATTTTGATCTTTCAGTGAAAAATCAATGACTTGGCAAGGAATATTCTGTGCATATTTGACAATTTGAGGATCATCTATATTACGAATAAACCAGGCATCTTTTGAACAGTTTTCGTAAATCTTCATTTTTGATTGATAATACGATTCCAAAGAATCCATATAATCCAAATGATCAGGTGCTAAATTAGTAACGGTAGAAATATTAGGTGCAAACGTATCAATTCCTAAGAGTTGAAAGTTGCTGAGTTCTAAGGCAACAACTCGCTCTTGATCTCCATCATTTAAAGCTAATTCACTTAATGGAATGCCAATATTGCCTGCAACCAATGCCTGCTTTTCTGTTTTTAACATCTCATAAAGCAAAGTCGTTACTGTAGTTTTTCCATCTGTACCTGTAATAGCTGCATATTTAAACTTTTTGGCATATCGATAAGCTATTTCAATCTCAGTATAAATAGGAATATCTTTTTCTACAAAATAATGTACAAAAGCTGCTGTATATGGAATACCAGGATTCTTTACGATAAAACTATATTCCTTTTCCTTTAAAAATTCTGGATGTCCATTATCATATACTTCAATACCTTGTTTTTCTAGTTTGTCTTTTTCAGCTATTTCTTTTTGATCTGTGATGAGCACATGATACCCCATTTTATGCAACAACAAGCTGACCGCAATACCACTGCGAGCAGCACCGATTACCAATACGCTTTCCATATTATCTCACCCCTATCAAAAGTCCAAGAATCGCAAATATTACGCCAGCCAGCCAGAAACGATGTACTACCTGTGTTTCGCTCCAGCCACTTAATTCAAAATGATGATGAAGCGGTGACATTTTAAAAATACGTTTTTTCGTTCTTTTATAATAGGTAACCTGAATAATGACACTCAATACTTCGATCACAAAGACAAAGCCAATCAATATCAATAATATTTCTTGTTTTAAAACCATGGCTACAGCAGCTAATAAACCACCCAGTGCCAAAGATCCCGTATCTCCCATAAAGATTTTTGCCGGATGCTTATTAAAGTAAAGATATCCTAACAAAGCGCCTTCAACCAAGATCAAAAGATAAACGACATTCATCATATTTGCCATATAAGAAAATACAATAAACGGAACTAAGGCAATGATCATTTGACCGGCACACAGACCATCAAGACCATCTGTCAAATTTACGGCATTGGTTTCAGCTGTAAACATAAAGAAAATCAAGAAAAAATAAAGGAATCCGATATCAAAAGAAACATCGAGAATCGGTATCCATAATGTTGTCGGATTATGCGATGCATACATAATATAAAATACGATGGCTAAAATACTCTGCAACAAAAATTTTATTCCCGGTTTTAATCCCGTATTATCTTTTTTCACAACGATGATATAATCATCAATAAAGCCAATCAGTCCATAACCAACAAAGGCCAAAAGAATGATCCAAAGCTTCATATCAAGCTTAAAAGGCATCACAAACGAGGATAGAATATACAATACAACCGGTACCAGTATAAAGGCAATACCTCCCATTGTCGGTGTACCATTCTTTGATTTATGACTTGCCAGTCCCTCTTCACGTTCGGTCTGTCCAAACTTGATCTTATGCAGATATGAAATAAAACTTGGCATAAGAAGAAACATACAAACTAAACTGGCCACAAAGCCAATAAGCATATATAGTAAGTCCATATTGATCTCTCCATTCTGCACTCCATTATAGCATGTGCTTCTATTTAAAAACAATGAAATTTCCTCTTGAAAAGAATGAGTATAAATGATATCATAAATAAGCAATTTCGCAAGCAGAAAGGAAAAAGGAGGACAGCGACATGTCAAAAGTATGTGCAGTATCTGGTAGAGGTCCTTTAACTGGAAATAAGCGTTCTCACTCTATGCGTGCTACTCGTCGTAAATGGAATGTCAATTTACAGAAAGTTAGATTGATCGTTGACGGGAAACCTCAGACAGTTCGTGTGAGTGCGCGTGCCTTAAGAACATTAAAGAAACAAGGCGCTATCTAATAGCGAAGGGACAAATAAAGTACCAAGAAAAAAGACTTCAGGATTCGAAGTCTTTTTTTGTATGTAGCGCGTATAATGTTCTTGAAATAATAGGACTGTTTTTCTTTAAATATTCGTTTTGCAGCCATTCCAAGTAAGTTCCTGGAGAAATGATACCACGTATGCTTAAAATATCGGCTCCCAAACATCCTAATACACGATCTGTAAACAATGCACAATTATCACCTAAAGCCCAATACGTCTTAAATTTACCTTGTTTAAACTTGTAAAGCTTTGCCCCCGTCTTATAGTGCAAACGTGATGGATAATCCTCTTTATAGTCATCAAAATGATCATATCCATCTTCTCGTTCGATCTTGCAATACCAGCGATAACTATTCTTTTCAAATTCATAGATCTGGGCTTCTAATACTTGTCTTTGCCTATCATTTAACGCAATGCCATATTCAAAGATCGTATTCTTTTCAGCTTCCATCGCATTGGGTATGTAATATTCCACCGGTACTTTAAAGAAAACACCATCGCCCAATGTTTGATTTAAACGAAAAGAATCACTGTCATAATTTCCATAGCTGTAAGCTATTCCTTTATACGCAAAACAAATGTGACCTACTTTTTGAAATCCAACTGGACCAACATGTACAAATACACTTAAATCGTGTTTGGCATTGCGCTCCTTTTGTTCCAGTTCAAATGGTTCTCCCGCTTCTAAATATCGATTGATGGCATTTAAAGCCCAATCTGGAAAGAATGCACATAGAAATGCAGGAAAAGTAATTCGTACTTTACGTTTCCACTCATACTTGGTCAATGGATTGATACAAGCAAAACCATCACTGACATAACGAACGCCTAAGATCATCAAATAAAAACCAAATGCCTGAATTAAAATTTTTAAATCTTCGTCAACACGAATCAAATAAATACCTAATATCCAGTAAAAAAGGCTAAATAAGAAAAGAAAAAATTTACCATTACTATTATTCAGGGCATTGATAACCATTTGTATAAGCAAAGCTGCCCCATTTAAAAGACAATAAATCCCAAAAATTACTTGTAGGACATGTAATGGAATATTTTGATGATTGGATAATATCACAAAGAGAACAATCGATAATAGTGAAGAAATTATATCAAGGATCCGTCTTCGTTTTATAAAACGAGCAAGCATCCATACAGAACTAATTCCTAATATAACCAACAATAGTTTCACCAGTATCAGATAAACACCATCCGGTGCCAAAAACATGACGAAGCCAAAGAAAACAGCTAATGAACCTAATAAAATATTACTGAGAATTTCTTGCATAATGATTCACCTTTACCTAATTATTGCACATTGGATTCAATACACAAGACTTTTCCCTTCTCAATGTTGATCACACCTTGATCTTTAAGAATCGAATTTGAAACCGTAATGATATCCTGCGGTTTTAGATCGTAACGATGTAATGGATATAAAAATCCTTCCAAAGAGATGATAGAATCTTCGATGGCAAAAAAAGAAATATGCTTATACGTACTCTTGATCGTATGAATTCCTTTAGATAAACGATATATCTTCTGATCCGGCTCCCATAAGATCAAATCATCATACCGGTACATCAAAAGACGAATATTGGCAATCGTATGATCAATACGACCATGAAGACTTCCTGTCAATATTAGGGGTGAATACCCTTTTTCTTTACAAAGACGTAAAGCAAGCTCGCTGTCTGTTTCATCTTTTTGAACCGGATGAATCGTCAATAAAGCATTTTGTTTAAGCGCATCCAATGTCTTTGAATCCATAGAATCAAAGTCACCAACTCCAAAAGTAAGCGGCAGGCCTTGTTTTAAAATCTGTAAACAGCCTGCATCTACACCAATATAATCGGCAGGATCTACAAAAGGTATTTCTTTTGTCAAAGGTGTCACAAGTATGGCAGGTTTCACTTTAAAAGCTCCTCGATATTTGCACAAATATCGCCTTTGAACACAAAACTTCCAGCTACTAAAGTATCACAACCAGCCGCAAGCGCTTTTTGATACGTCTGCAAATTAATGCCTCCATCCATTTCAATACGATAATTAAGATGTTTTTCTTCTCGTTTTTGTTGCAGCCAAACAACTTTAGAAAGTACAGATTCCATAAAAGACTGTCCGCCAAATCCAGGTTCGACACTCATGACCAATACAATGTCCACTTGATTTAAAAGCGATTCAAATGGTTCGATTGAAGTGTTAGGTTTAACTACGATTCCTGTCATTACGCCCATTTCATGATTTTTTTTCAATAAAGTAGAAATACGATTTACATCATTATCTAAAGCCTCAGTATGAAAAGTCACACAATCAGCACCAGCTTTGATAAATACAGGAGCGTATTTTTCAGGATCTGTTACCATCAAATGTACATCTAAGACCTGATGTGCAATTTTCTTAAAACCTTTTAAAATATCTGGTCCAAATGTCAAATTGGGCACGAAATGTCCATCCATCACATCAAAATGCAACCATTTAGCTTTGCTTTGATTCAAAATCGTAATTTGTTCTGTCATCTTTGAGTAATCTAAGGATAAAACAGAAGGTGCTATGATTCTTTCATTCATTTTGTATTGACCTCCTTTAAAATCTGTACATAATCTTCATAAATTGTCGGATTGATTTTTTTCGTTTCAACCGCATTTTGAATTGCACAATCCGGTTCATGGATATGTCTACAGTCATTAAAACGACACTGGTGTAAATAAGGCTTAAAATCCTTGATACATTCATCAAAATGCGATAGATCCATGCGAGAAAAATCGAGACTGGAAAATCCCGGTGTATCCGCAACCAATCCTTGTGCTACTTCATGCAATTGGCAAAAACGAGTTGTATGTTTTCCTCTTCCTAACGCTTTGGAAATGGCTTGCGTCTGTAAGGAAAAGCTTGGTTCCAGGCGATTTAAAAGCGAACTTTTGCCCGCACCGCTTTGTCCACACAAAACACTCACTTTATCTTTTAATATATTTTTTAAGTCTTCATCATCACTGCCAGGATACGTCATCAAAAGCGTATAACCGGCCTTTTTATACCAAGAAAAAGTTTCGTCAAACATGGAAACATCATCGATCAAATCTTGTTTAGTAATGATCAAAACTGGCTCTACATGAGCCAATGAGACTAAAAAAATTAGGCGGTTTAAAAGATGAACAGAAAAATCTGGATCTTTTAAACTTGTCACGATCAAAGCTTGATCCACGTTGGCAATAGCTGGTCGCAACAGGCGATTTTTCCTAGGTTCGATCGATTGGATGCGATAACTGCCATCTAGATTTTCAACTTGCACAAAATCACCGACAACAGGTGCTTTATCCAATCTCAACTTTCCTCTTGGACTTGCGACAATAACACGATCTTTTAATTGAATCGTATATTGATTTGAAATAATTTTTATGATTCTTCCCTTTTCCATTTATTCTGTATACAGCGTAATATAGCTGTTTGATCCCTCCTGTGTATAAATACTGCCAATAGCTGGCGAAACATTGACAATGGTAGAACCGCTTCCACTTTGAACGACAGCGATTCCCATGGCATTTAATTCTCGATAAACACTTTGATAACTTTGTCCGATCCAATCTTGTGAAATGGTCACTTGCGGATAAGTAGCCACTACAAATGTAATCGTATGCTCTTCATCCGGATCAATACGCGATCCTACTTTTAATCCTTTTTGTTCCAAGATATATCCGGGATTGGTATCAGCCATTGATTTTTCTTCCACTTCAATTTTAATATTAACGCCTTCTTCTTCTAATTGTTCTTCTACATCCGATATATACTGTCCAGTATAATCTGGCACTAAAAATGTAGGACCTTTACAAACAGAAAGCGTGACCATTTCATTATCACTTACGGATTCACCCGCTTTGATATTCGATGAAATGACATATCCTTTTTTCACCGCATCATTGGCTTCCTCTTCCACTTTGATCTGCGACTTTGAAATACCGGCTTCTTCTAATGCCTGTAATGCATCTTCCTGTTCCATATTAACTACATCTGGCATAACGGCCTGTCCAAATAAAGAACCAATAGAAATGATGCCATTAGCCTGCAGGACAAAAAGTGTACCAGCTGACAATATGACAGCCAAACTTATACCAAGCGCAAGCCATAACGATTTTCGAGGTTTTCGTTTTTTGGCAGTCGGCTTTTGTTCCTCATATTCAACATTGACGCGACCTTGTTTTACTTCAACATGACTTATTGGCTGATCATCGATATCAATACGCTGCATATTACGATATTCTAAGTCACGGCAATGTTCTAAGTCATACAACATTTCCTGTGCATATTGATAACGTTGATCAGGATCTTTCGCAGTCGCTTTTAAGACGATATTTTCAACCGATTGAGGAATGCTGGGATTAAAATCTCGTACATATGGTATTCTGACACGCAAATGTTTGATGGCAATTTCTGTAGGTGTTTGTCCGGTAAAAGGAACGCTGCCTGTTAATAATTCGTAAAATACAATACCTAAAGAATAAATATCTACCTGATATGAGGGTTCTTTTCCCTGCGCCGTTTCTGGTGCCAAGTAATGCGCTGAACCCATAACGGCATTATTGAGTGTTAACTGTACTGAATCATTGGCTACCGCAATTCCAAAATCAGTAATTTTTACGGTACCGTCATCTTTGATCAGTACATTTTGAGGTTTTATATCACGATGTATGATGTGATTTCGATGGGCTGCCGCAATAGCACTTGTCAACTGTTTCATGATATCGATAGCTTCATTATAATGAAGCGCTCCTCTTTGTTGAATCAGTTGTTTTAATGTCCGCCCTCTTATATATTCCATTACAATATAATGTAAACCTTCAAATTCTCCCACATCATAAATATCAACGACATTAGGATGAGAAAGACGAGATGCAGCACTGGCCTCTCTTTGAAACCGAACCAAAATCATGGGATCTTCACTCAGTTTTGAGCGTAAAACTTTGATGGCAACGATACGATCTAAGATCTTGTCTTTGGCTCGATACACATCAGCCATTCCACCCTGTCCGATCAACGATAAGATCTGATACCGGTTGGCAATCTGTTGGATCATCGTTTGTGCCATATTAATTTTCCTCGTTTTCAATCAGTATAACCGTACAATTATCATAACCGCCGGCCTCGATTGCCATTGAAATAAGTGTATCTACTTTCTTTTGAACGGAAAGCTTTGTATTTTTAACGATTGAAAAAATCTTATCGTGCTCTACATAACCATGTAAGCCATCGCTGCACAACAACAGTGATTTATAGTTGGATTCGATTTTATTTGTATCTACACGAAATACATGCCAAACGCCCAATGCATTTGTCAAAGTATTACGCTGCGCATGCGTTTTTGCCTCTTCACTGGTGATTTTTCCCTCTTTCATCAATTGCGCAATCACACTGTGATCTTCACTCATTTGAATCAAGCCATCATCATAATATGCATAGATACGGGAATCTCCAACGTTGAAAATATAAGTTTTTCCATGTGTTATCAAAGTTCCAACACAAGTGGTTCCCATACCTCTTTCTTTTTTGTTTGACATGCTTTTTTGATAGATTCTTTCGTTGGCCAGATCCAAAGTGTTCTGAATCCATTCATTTACATCTTGGTCGCTATAAAAAGAGTCTACTTTTAAAAAAGCTTCTCGAAAAGTCGATACTGCCAAAGCACTGGCTACTTCTCCAGCAGCCGCACCACCAATTCCATCACAGACAATAGCCAACAAATCATCTTTTTGATTTTGAAGAACACAAAAATCATCTTCGTTTAGCTGTCTGGTACATCCTACATCCGTATTCGCATATACTCTCATTTAACTCTGACCTCTTTTCAATTCCTTGATACGAAGTTGTCCGCAAGCCGCATCAATATCATTGCCATGTTCTTTACGGATCGTACAGCGTATACCATCCTTCATCAATGTATCATAAAATACCATAGCTTCTTCATGTGTAACACCTTTAAATCCTTTTTCATCAACAGCATTATATGGAATGAGATTGACATAGGCATTATAACCTTTTAAAAGCTTGGCCAGCTGATGTGCTTGATTTTTAGAATCATTTACCCCTTTCAATAAAATATATTCAAAGGTTAAACGACGATTGTTTTCCTGACAATAATAGTCTAGTGCCTTCATCAACTCTTCTAATGGATACGCATGATTGATAGGCATCAACTGATCTCGTAACGCATTGTTTGGCGCATGTAAAGAGATAGCCAAATTATATTGTGTATGTTCATTGGCAAAATCATAAATTCTGGGAACGACACCACAAGTAGAAATCGTAATATGACGTGAACCAATGCCTAGACCGCGATTGTGGTTGACCGTTGCCAAAAAATTCATGACATTTTCGTAATTGTCAAAGGGCTCACCCGTTCCCATCACAACGATATGACTTAAACGATCTTGTGTCTTATCCAGTTCTTTTTGCACATAAAGAAATTGAGCTACCATTTCGCCACTTGTCAAATTTCTTTTCTTCTTGGTCAAACCACTGGCACAAAAAGCACACCCCATATTACATCCAACTTGCGTTGTTACGCAGATGCTTTTTCCATAATCAAAAAGCATCATGACACTTTCCACCAAAGCACCATCTTCCAAGGCAAAAAGAAATTTTGTCGTACCATCATGAGAAACTTGTTTACGCACTAAACGCAGTGGACTGACAATAAAATCTTGTTTTAAGATTTCTCTTGTCTCTTTACTTAAGTTGCTCATTTCATCAATGGAATCCACCCGATTGCGATATAACCACTGAAAGATCTGATGTCCTCGAAATCCTTTCCATCCATAGCTTTTTGCCAACTCTTGTATTTGTTCATAATTAAAGTCGTAAAGGCTTTGCATAATCCACCTCAATTCATCTAAAAATTATAACAGAGAATCTTATCGTTTCTCAAGTTTTGCCATATAGAATCCATCTTGTCCTTCACCAGGAAAAATAGTTTTCTCTTCCAGTAATACAAAGTCTGTATGGCGTTTCAAAAAAGTCTGGATCTGTTTTTCATTTTCTTTTTTGTTGATCGTACAAGTCGAATAGATCAAGTGTCCATTTTCCTTTAAATGATGACAACTGCTTTCCAACAATTCTTGTTGTAAAGGAATTAAAGAATCCATATCTTGTGATTTCATTTTCAAACGAATATCCGGTTTACGTGCCAATATGCCATAGCCGCTGCATGGAACATCGCATAGAATTCGATCAAAAAGTCCCAGATCCTCTAATTCTCGAGCATCTTTACACATTGTTTTTATACAATGTAGATCCAATCTTTGCGCATCATTTTGAATCAACTGTACACGATGCGAGTGCAGATCCATGCTGATGATCTGTCCATCATCATTCATCTGTTCGGCCATAGCCATAGTTTTCGTACCCGGTGCTGCACATGTATCTAATACAGACATTTTAGGCTTTGCACCTACAAAACAAGCAATTTCATAACTTCCAATATCTTGAATGCTCATCATACCCTGACGATAGTAAGGATGTAAGGCAACATCATTTCCATGATAAATATATAAATCTTTATACACATGTGTAAAAGTAGCTGTATCAAAATCTTCCGGTTTACTTCGTAGTGCATTTCTTCGAACATAAATAGGAAGGATCTGATTTCCATAAGTTAACATCTCTTTTGTTTGTTGCATGCCATATTGTGATTTCCACATACACACCAGCCATTTAGGAACAGAATATAAAACGGAAAGTGCTTCTTCTTCATTATCTGGCAAAACAATATCTTCCTTTTTAATACGATGTAAACAAGCGTTGACTAAACCACTAAAAGATGGGTTTTTAATTTTGGTCAATTCAACAGCCTCATTGACGATCGCATAAACAGGCACCTTATCAAGAAAAAAGAGCTGATAGACACTCATGATCAAAAGAATACGCACTCGGTTAGGAATCTTCTTTTTTACATATTGATCTATACAATAATTCAAATATCCATAGTTTTGTAAAGTACCATAAAAAATATGAGTTGCCAAAGCTCTATCTTTTGGCGGACATTCTTTTAAATGATGTTTCAAATACAAATTTGAATATTGGCCTTGACAGATAACCTCCATCAAAGCTTTTAAAATCCATAATCGCATATTATTCCTCCAAACCAAACGGATACATATTGATATCTTGTTTAACTGTAGTTTTTAAATGCATATGATGATGTACCAATTGCCATACACGTTTCGTTAGATACATCTTGTCTTTTGCCTTGATTACCAAACGAACTCTTGATTTTTGTTGACGCATGGAAATAGAAATCGGACCAAGTACTTTTAGATCGTTTAAATAGGCCTTTGCATCTTGCGCTATCTGCATAGCTTTTTCTTCATGTTTATCTTGATAGATCACAGTACACAAATACACATATGGAGGGTACATACCCAGATGACGATGTTTCATCTCTTTTGAAAAGAAAGAAAAATAATCATGTCGAATCACACTTTGCATCACATAATGATCCGGTTCAAAAGTTTGAATATATACATGTCCTTCTATATCGCCTCTACCACATCGACCACTTGCTTGCTCTAACATAGAATAAGCCGTTTCTGCACTTTGATAATCAATACGCGCTAAACTGGCATCCGCTTGCAGGATTCCAACTATACTTACTCTTTTATAATCCAAACCTTTGGCCACCATTTGTGTTCCAACAAGAATATCTCCCTTTTCTTCAAATTCTTTCAATAATCTGGCATGTGCATTTTTTTTGCGTGTACTATCGGCATCCATACGAACAATATGCGCCTGTAAAAACATATTCTGAAGAATTTCCTCTAACTTCTCTGTTCCCATACCTAACTTGTAAAAAGAATGCGAGTGACATTTAGGGCAAGTATGATCAAAGTGAAAGACTCGACCGCAACAATGACACATTAAAAGATCTTCTTGTTTATGATATGTCAAAGCAATTCCACAATCCGGACAAGTTAAAGTTTCTTCACATTGCGTACATTTGACAATCGGTAAATAACCACGTCGATTCAATAGAAGAATAACTTGTTGATGAAGGGATAATGCCTTTTTGATAGCCGATATCAGCGTTTCCGATAAACCTTGATCTACCCTTTCATGCTTCATATCTACCAAATGAATTTTTGGCATCTGCAATGAAATTCGTTGTGTTAAATTCACAAGTTTATAAACTCCTTTATAGGCACGTGCATACGAATCCAGGCTTGGTGTCGCACTTGATAAAACTACCTTACAATGATGAAATTTGGCACGTTCCAATACGACATCCCGTGTATGATATCTTGGCATCGCATCTTGTTTATAAGAGGAATCGTGTTCTTCATCCATCAAAATCAGTCCCAGATTTGAAAAAGGCATGAACACACTGCTTCTAGTTCCCACAACGATAGATACTTTGTTTTCATGTACGAGTTGATATTGTTCATATTTTTCCTGAGCATTTAATGAAGAATGATAAATTGCGATCTTTGTTTGAAATCTTGCCTTAACACGCTGGATCATCATAGGTGTCAATCCAATTTCCGGTACCAGAAATAATACTTGTTTACCCTGTGATAAAACTTTTTGAGCCAATTGCAAAAAAACTTCCGTTTTTCCAGATCCCGTTACACCATGTAACAAATAAACTTGATGATTTCCTTTTTCAATGCATTCAATAGCCGATTGTTGTTCTTTTGTCAAAACAAAAGAAGTATCATCAACTTCTTCAATAGGTACAACACTTTCTTTGATACGCTTTTCAATAGAAAGTACACCTTTTTCAAATAATGGACGTGATAGCGAAATCTGTTTTCTTAAAACACTTGCCTTCATAGGAAGCTTATCACGAATTTGCATAAACGCCTCTTTTTGTTTTGGTGTTAAAGAAATTGTCTCATCCTTTAGCACGGCCCAATCTTCATAGATAATTTTATGTTCTACACTTGATGGACGTAAAGCTGGAGGAAGCATCGTCTTTAAAACAGAGATTACGGAACATACATAGTTTTTAGAAATTGTATGTGCCAAGTCCATTAACTCTTTATTTAAAAGAGGAGTAGAATCTATAACTTCCAATACAGACTTTATACGTTTTACTTTTGGTTCTACATCAATACTTTCAACAAATCCTATCAGATCTTGTGCCCCAAAAGGGACTTTTACTCTACATCCCACTTCTACGTTTTGATCACAAGCATAGGTAAATGTTGTATTCAATGCCAAAGAATTGTGCTCAATATAAACATTAATATAAGACATGAAATAATTATAACACAGCTTGTCTTTTTGATATTTACTAAGCCACAGAAACCTGAGAAAAAAATTTAAGCTATATTCATTACATCTATTTGGAGATTTTATTGATAAGAGAAAAGGATTTGATACATAAGGATATAAGTTAACATAAACAAGAATTGAATATATATTATAAAATAAAAAAAGCTCTGGACGAGCTTTTCTTACAAATGGTGGGGACGGTGGGACTTGAACCCACACGGGATTACTCCCAACGGATTTTAAGTCCGTTGCGTCTGCCTATTCCGCCACGACCCCATTTCTGGAGGTTCCGATCGGATTTGAACCGATGATCACAGAGTTGCAGTCTATTGCCTTACCGCTTGGCTACGGAACCAGCTGCTTAGATATTATATGAAATATCCAAAAGAAATGCAAGAACTTTTTCAATTTTTACAGAAATCTATTTCTGGGTGAAAAAATATAAGACAAAACTAAAGATATAATAATATATAAAAGTCATTCCATAAAAAGATATCGATTTTAAATTTCATTCATATATTACAAAACTTGAAATTAGTTTGTATCTCACTTTGATTAAATTTAGAAAATCATCTTCCATTTAATTATTTGTGAAAACTTATTTAAAGCTTTGCATATGAATTCTTTTATATTTATTAGTTTCAAAATTACCGTGTTGTGATCAAAAAAGAAATTTATTCTATCTTCAAATTCTCTATAGTAAAAAAGAATAAATTTTGTCTTTTTTTATTTCAATTCTTTTATTTTACATTTCTTTTTCTTTATAATTTAATAGATTGTCTTATAATTGTATTTTGGAAAAAGATTATGAAAGAGATTTTGAAGTTTGAGATTTTTTATAAATTATTGATGAATAGTATCGTACTTCCCTGTTTATCCATTTTGACAGGATGGTTTCTGCGTTATGTTATTGGTGATACCATTTTGTATAATTTTGATATGGTGTACGCTCTTTTTTCGATACCTGGATTTCTTTTTGCGATTGCCTGTATCATCGTATCTTCTTTGAATATATCGTGATTTATAAACTTGTATATTGTTTTAAACATAAACAGCATATTGATTGGAAGAATCTAAGTCTTTCTTCAATACAAGATTTAAAACTTTTACACTCAAAGGCATTTCCTTTTTTATGTATATATTTCATATTATTAAATCCTCTATGGCATTTAAGTTTTATTTCTTCTTTTTTACCACGTATTTCCATTCCATCTTTTATTATTAATGAAGCTTTAAAAATGCAATTTGGATCTTATCTTGTTTTGATAGGTTATGTCCTTTTATTTATTTTGTATGCCTTATTAAGTTATGTGCCTTTTTATATGATCTATCAAAAAGATTCTTTTTTTAAAGCTTGTAAGAAATCCATTCACAAGATGCTTCATACACCTAAATTATGGATTCTTCTTTTCGGAATTTTTATCGTGTATTATGTTTTGGAAACTTACATGTTTCCAGAATTGTTGTTAACATCTTCGGATTTTAATTTTTATTTTTTACGTTATTTTATATTTTCATCATATTTTAGATTGCGTACTTTGTTGTTTATCGCATATTCTATTATATGGACATTGGTAGAGATATTTTTCATTTCTAATCAATTACAACAAGAAGCTATTCATCCAACGTGTCTGTTTGAGGTCTCTGAAAACAAATATAAAATAAGTATACAAAAGAAATTGTTTCGTCATAAAATGTTATACAGCGCCTTATTCTTATGCGGAATACTGGTTTTTATCATTATGTATTTTCATCAATGGCCTTTAGTACATCCACCATATTCTATTGGGCATCGTGGCGATATAAGCCAAGTCGAAAACAGTTTGGAAGGCATTTTGGCAGCTGATGAAAATCATGCTGACTTTGCGGAAATAGATATTCAAATGACAAAAGATAATATACTTGTTGTATGTCACGATACCAATTTGAAACGATTAACTGGAAAGGATCTGGAAATCAAAGACTGCACCTTACACCAATTACAAGAATTAACACTTTGTGATCGATATGGTCATAAAGCTAAGATACCTACTTTAGAACAAGCCATTCAAACCGCAAAAAATTCTAAAAATCAAATTGGCCTTCTGATCGAATTCAAACCACTGGAAGGAGATCAAGAAGAAACAATTGAACAAACGATACAACTGATAGAAAAGTATGATTTTTATGATAAAGCCATGTTTATGTCCATGGATAAAGAAAGTGTTCAACTTTTATCTTCCAAAAGACCAGACTGGTGGATCGGTTATTGTGCTTTTGGAAATTTAGGTCATATCAATATACGATTGAATGATTCTTTTATTCCAGATTTTATTGCCGTAGAAGAAAGCATGATCAATACACAGCTCTTAGAAGATGCCCGAAATAACGATCTTCCTGTATATGTGTGGACCGTAGATGATATCGAGACGATCAACGATTATTTAAATATGGGAATCAGCGGCATCATTGGAGATGCCAGTGATCAAGTCAGCTATGCCGTAAATCAGTTTAAGGAAAACCATGTTACTAAAAATGAATATTTAACAACATGTCCTGGATTTCCTGCCTTGACAGAAGATGAAAGTGAATATGTCCAATGTAACCCATAAAATGACAAAACCTCTGGATATAAAGTAAAATCCAGAGGTTATTTGTAATGACATTTTAATTACTTACGCTTTTTTCTTATTTTGATAAGAACTAAAGTCGCGATCGCAACTATCGCAATTATGGATGAAGCAATCCACATAACTGGAGATATGAGCAGACCAGTATGAATTGTGTTTTCCTTTCCCGTAGATGGATTTTTAGGAGCTATAGATGCTGTGTCTTTTTCCGCATTTAATTTTGCCGCCGCATGTATCAATGCATCTAAAGCATCATCTACATCTTTTTGTGTTGCCGACGAATCTTCCAATATCGTTTTTGCGCGTTGTAAAGCTTGATTATATTGTTTCCAATTTTCTTTTGTATAATTCTCTTCTTTATAATACGCTAAACATTCATCATAGAAAGATTCTAATTTAGAAATATCTACCGCATCTTTAGTGTCCTCATTTTCCACAAGATTTAATACCGCTGCTTTTAATGCCTGCACGATTTGATCCACTTGTCCTTGAGAAGACTTTGGATCTTCTAAGATTTTATTGGCTTGTTTAAAAATATTCGTAAATGCATTCCAACTTTCTTTTGTATAATTCTTTTCTTTTAAATGGGCTATTTCGGATAATTCTTTTTGTAGCTCAGCTTTGTTTACAGATGATCCATCGTCTACACTAACAAGTTCTACGATACTTTTCATCAAAGCATCCATTGCCTCTTGCACACTTTTCTCTGTTCTTTGTGCATCTATCAAGACCTGATTAGCTTGTGCCAGTTTTTCTTCGAGTACTGCCCAAGACTCTGGTGTATATAAATTAGATTGTAACTGTTTTGCTTGTTCAATGACTTCTTTAAGACGACTTGTATCAACGGATGGTTTTTCAGAATGTACTAAAGCCTGCATGGCAGCTAATAAGTCTTCTTTAGCTTTTAAAACAACTTCTTTAGATGCCGATGGATCGTTATATACATTATTCGCATTTTGGAATACTTCTTGTAACGTTTTCCATGATTCTGGTGTATATGCATTTTCATCCAAGCCGCTTGCTTTATCAATGGCTTCTTTTAATTCTGTTTTATCAATAGTTTGTGATTCATCTTCTTTTTCCTTGAGTAAGGCAAATCCTGCCTTTAACGATGTAAGAGCTTGATCCACTTGTGCCTGCGATGCTTGCTCATCACTAAAAACTACCTGTGCTTTTTGATAAGCATCTAAGAATAATTTCCAAGTATCTGGTGTATAATCATCTTCTTGTTTTTGTTTAGCTTCTTCTAAGAGCGCTTCTAATTGATCTTTTTGAACCGGTTCTGGTAAAGAAGGATCTGCTTCTTTTAAGTCTTTGATCGCATCCAACAAATTAGCTGCAGCCAACAGTACATCATAATTTGAAGCTTCTTCATCAGATAACACTTTATTGGCGTCATCAATCTTTTCTTCTAAAACAGCCAAACTTTTTGGTGTATAAAGCTCTTTGTTTAAAGACTCTGCCAAAGACATGGCTTCTTTTAAACTGGATTTATCAACAGTTGCAGTCTGATCTTGTCTTGGCATTATCAAACGAATCTCGGCTGCTGCAGAGAATGTATTTGGTGAATCACCCAAAGTTGTTGTCGGAATGATCTTTACATGAGTAACATTTTGTTCAGGCTCAAAGGAAACACCTTGCCATCCACTATTATTAAAACCAGCTTCTGCTACCTTGGTATATTCATTTTCTCCCTCTTTTTTCACAAGGATATCTGCATTTTTGATCAATCCATTTCGACCTTGCCGCTGTAATAAACGTACACCCACTATCGTTGAAGGTTCATGAAGTTGTAATTCGATCCATTGTTTATCAAAAGAATCAATGTTTGGTGAATATTTTGTATGCCAAATCGTATTTTCCTTGCCATCTAATACATATTCTGCTAAGCCTTCGCCAGAAATTCCTTTTTGTTCACTGCCAGCTGTTGCACTCATATTTTCTGTAGGAATATCTCTTGAATCATCTGAAGCATCCATTCCGCTTGCATGATCTAATGTAACTAACATTCCCTTTAAATCATGATATGCTTTTTCAATATCTTGTGCGTCTTCTTTATCTTTGGATACTGCGACTTGTGAAGTATCTAATATGTTTTGAAACTGATTCCATATCTCTGGTTCATAGTTTGATCTCTTATAATTTTCTTTAGCCTGATCAATTAATTTTTTCAGGCTGTCTTTAGAAATATCTTCTTCTATTCTTTCAATGACCAAATTATCTAATACCAGTTCTTTATAACCACCAAAATTTGATCTGGCTCCTGTTGTACCTTGTAGATCTGGTGCTTTTGATGTGGAGTAAATACCAAACCATGTCTGTCCGCTGGAATCTCCGGTAATCTTACAGGTATAATGACCATCTGCATCTTTACCCATGGCTTTCGGTAATTCTTCAAAAGTAGCGTTTCCATTGAATTCTCCAATACCGATTGCAGCTGCATAGATGCCATCGCTTCCTGCTTGATAATCAAAGCTTAGTTTATAACTTACACCTGGCTCAAATCGAATATTTTGAGGAATTGTCTGATAAGCTAACTTTGCCTTTTGTGTCAAACCATTGATTTTGACAGACCAGTTTCCATCCAAAACATCATCCATCTTTTTTACATCCCAACCAGCTTGCGTATAAGGTTCATGAAGTTCGGACAGGTGAATTCGATTATCCGTAACACCTTCAATTCCACCAATGACAAATGGATAAATTCCCTGTACATTATTTTCAAAATTTTGTTCAAAGCGAACCAATTCACCTTTTTCATTTGTTGTAATGTTCTTAGATGCATTTTCTACGATACGAACATCATCAAAATAAGTATCTCCCTGGCCTTCTTCCCGTTTTAATGTCAAAGTCACTTCACCTTGATCTGGTGCGGTAAAGAAAACATACATATTTTGAAAATAACTTGTTCCATCCACCGTTGCACTTGCGTTACTGTGAGTGTATGCCTGCACATAATTTTTGGCAATAGATCGTGTCGTGTAGTTAGAAGCTAATATCTTATCACCCGATGTTATGATCAATGAAGCTTTGGCATCGCTTCGATTATCAACACCAGTTAAAACAGCGTATTGTTTTCCTGGTATTAAATCCGTTAATTTTTGAGTCATAGATACATCGCCAGAAAGTTTCATCATCGGATTGCTGTATTGTGATTTAACGATTTCAGCACTTCCTTTACCGGATTGATCCCATGCATCAAAGTTTCCACTGTTAAAACCAGCATCTACAATATGCATACCTTCGCTCCATTTAACTGGTAAATTTTGTTTTTCACCCTTACAAACCACATAAGGTACTTCCGATTCAGCCGTTAGTGTAATTTTCCCATTTTGTACAGGAATAGTTTGTTCATCGGTTTTTCCTAAATCCGTCAGTTTATATACCTTGACATTGGATAAAGAAGTCCAACTATCCGGAAGTTCCCATTCTGTAGTTCCGCCCTGTGTATTCCAATGATAGAGCTTTTCATTTTCTGAAGCTACTTTTTCACCAGTTCGTGCATCCCAAATCCATGGAAGCAGATACGTTTCCGTTCCTAAATTTCGTTTATTTTGAATATCATCATTGGTACGATTTCCTGGTGAAGGCGCTCCATAAGCAATCACTTTACCATTTAAAGTCATCGTACGATAGCGATAATCCGGACTTTGTGGATTCTCTGATTTTCTTTGTAGAACTAATTGTGATCAATCATCTTGTAATGTGATCTTCATCTCCGGTTTCCATGTATACATTGTTCCATTTGGAGCTTGTGCTGTAAAACTGTTCTCTGCATCCTTCCAACTCATGATCTTGTAATGTTGAATGAATTTAGTTGTCAAATCATGTGTATACAAATTGGTGATGTATGTATCATAATCATTTCGACCTTGCCAACCTTCAAAGTCTTTCATGTTGTATCCACCTAGTAAAGGAGCCATGGCCGCACCACCATAAGCAGGATAATCACCTACCCACGAATCTTTTTGATGATTGCGTAAAAACCGCATCACTTCACTGTTCTCTCCTTTTAAAGAGAAACCGCCATATGTTAAATCCGTAGCCCAATGCTGGAAAGTGGAATCATATTCATTGGTTGAACCCCACTCCGTAGCCATACGCCATCCATTATCGTTTATTTCTTTTGACAATTTTCGAGTCTGCCAAGAATCGTCACTTCCACCTGTTTGATTTCCCCAGATATCTACATAGACAAAATCAAGATTGGTACCCACTTCTTTTTCTAAGGCATCAAAACGTTGTTTTCTGGAACCTGTTCCTAAATCGTATACACTATCGATTCCTATTCCTTGATCGATCCAGTTCCATCCATACCGTAAATTACCTGCATTATCTCTGCGAACTAACGC
The DNA here is from genome assembly GCA_902497095.1 of uncultured Faecalicoccus sp. Taxonomy (GTDB): domain Bacteria; phylum Bacillota_I; class Bacilli_A; order Erysipelotrichales; family Erysipelotrichaceae; genus Faecalicoccus. Next base: position 23,896 of record CABVDD010000007.1, on the reverse strand, counting down.
ATCACTGAACGCTTTAGCTTCCGGATACATTTCTCCGGCATTAACATGAATACCAAATTTAGCGCCATACTCGGCTCCTTTTGTCATCAGTGTATTCATGTCTTTAGCTCCACCAATGCGGTTTCCGATATCTGAATAATCAGGATGTCCCGAATCATGTCCTTCATTACCATATCCTTTTAATAAAACCGATTGTCCTAAACCATCGGTGTGTAAGGCAACACGTTTTACATTATCCAACGTCGTTAAAAATGGATTTTGCGCTTGTGAACCAAAATTCATCGCAATTCGATATGCCACAAGTTCTGGTACTTCTTCACTTTTATATGGATTATGCATGATATCTCTAAATGCCACAGCACCATCTTGCCAATCAACAGTATCATCTCCATTGATATTGCCCGCAATCGCTACACTAGCTTGCGGCGTAGCTGTTTCTTCTACTAAATGCCATTCTCCTTTAGAATCCTGTTGCGCTCTATGCCAATACCATTTAGTACTTGATAATCCAACTGACAGCCCATGAATCGTTTGTTGTGAATTGACCATAACTCGTGTATTATGGCTGCCACCGGCAACCCCTACAGCTTTGGCACTACCTTCATTTTCGGCATTGCTATCAAGACCGGCACTCATTTCGCTGTTAGAGACAAAAGCATATATATAATCTTTATTATTAAACACACTCTGATCCGTGATATCAAAGTATTCATCTCCACTGATTGTCGTATTGGAAGACATCAGCGCTCCTTTTAAATTTGGATGATCCTGACTTGTATTTACCGACACTAAGCTGTGATTGGGAATTTCAATACTTTGAATCGCATTGACATACATGCCATCTTCTTTTTCTTTCTCATCCAGATGATTTTCTATATTCGTAATTTCAAAATGAAGAGTATTGTCTTTTACTTTCAGTTCCATCGTTAAAGTCGCATCCACATGATTTCCTTGCAGATCTATGGTATAAATGGCTTTATCATCTTTAAAAGAGGCTTTAACATTGTCTTTTGAAACCTTTAGATCTTGATTATTGATACGAATTGTATCTATTTTCTGCGACTGTCCATAAAAGGTCTTACCTTCTAATTCTTGTGTCTTCATCTCATAGCGTACAACGCTTGGAAACTGTTTTGCGACATATACATCCATATCCTGTGAAGAAATCTTTTCTGTTTCTACACTTTCTTCAGATTCCAATTGTATCGTATTTATTGCCAAATCCGTCTTTTCAACTGAAATAGAAGTTTCTAATTCTTTATACCCTGGTTTTGAAACTTGTAGTGTATAAGAGCCCGATGGAACATAATCCATATAAACACCATTTTTATCCGTTGTTAATGTTTTACCATTGTAACGAATCGTTGCACCAACGATTGGATCTGAATTAGAGTCAACAACTTTTCCCGAAATCAGATACGTTTCTATAGCTTTTTGCCCTGTATAATGAATCTCCTTTAACAATACATTTGTGACATTATTTCCCCAAGATCCAGCCTTTAATGCAATTGCGTTTCCCATAGTATCAAAAATGCCCGAAAAATCTTCCTGATCGAACACAACTTGATCATTATAGATAAAAGTCATTTTATGATCCGATGTCCAATCAATACGAACTTTGTTTTCTTCATTGTTTTTAGGAGCACTTTGACGAGAACCCGTATAATAAGCCCCAGTTCCATCTTTATATTTTTGCCAGAACCAACCGCCATTATCATAACCAATATACATGCCATTACGATCTGTATTGTATCCTAAGTAGGCACCAAAACGATCACTGCTGTTGACACCAGAATTTGGGTTGTTAGACTTTATTATAAATTCAAAGTATCCATCTTTTGAAAAATCAAAAGTATTTGGATTTACGATCATAGCTGGATTTGTTCCTGGATTGTTACGACTTCCGGCTGTTGGTTGTATATGAAGCCAGCCATCCTGTACTTCCATCAAATCACCCTGCACATAATTTTCCTGTGTCCACTTATCCTCAATACCATCTTGAAGAATCACTGGTTTTTCAGACACCAAACCAGAATTTTCTTCCCATGCTTCTACACGTTCTAAATTAAGTGGTACGATCGTTCCTGTCAATGAAGCAGCAACCGCCACGCTTAATATACTAGATAGAGTTTTTTTCTTCATACAAGCCTCCCTTAAACACTGCACATTTTTAAACTCAGAACAAAGAAAGACTGATCATTTATCTATAAGATATCTGTTCAATCTTTATAATGCCTATATCAATGCTAGTATATTAAATGTAAGCGGTTTCTGATACCTTTTAATTGCTATTATTTTTATAGATATTGTCAATTTTATAAAATAAAAAAAGACATGTTTATCTTTACATGCCTTATACACTTTAAATATGCATCAAATTCTCCAAAATAAAGAATCCCATTCCAAATAAAACCGCAACAAGTAATAAAATGATCAAAATACGTAAAACCATTTTTTTATTTTCATTATAGCGAATCAAAACCACCAATCCTAAACCAGCATTTGTGATAAGACCGGCTAAAAAAGAACCAAATTGTAATTGTCCAGTCATATACAACTGTGATAAAACCACTGTCGCGGCACAATTTGGGATAAAGCCAAAGACGGCAGCTAATATTGGTTGTAAAAATGATTTTGATAAAAGGATCGTATTTAAATTTTCTTCCCCGATCCATTCGATCAATAAAGTCAGCACAAAACTTGTTGCGAAAATAAACGCAAATATCTTTAATGATCGAAGCAATGCACTGATATAAATCGGATACTCTGGATAACAACAAGGGCAAGTAGAACCAGATTCTTCCTGATCCCATTCTTCATCCTCATCTGGCATCTCATCAAAATATACGACTTTTTGATGACGATATAAGACATGATCGATAAAGTATCCTGTACAAACGGCAATTAGAAATTTCAAAACGATAAGTAAACCAAGAGTGGAATATAAAGATGGGCTGCTTAATAAAATCGGTATAGCTTCATCACTGGTAGCTATCATAACAGCCAACAAGGAGCCTAAAGTAATATTTCTTTGTACAAAAAGCATAGCAGCCAATATGCTAAATCCACATTGCGGCAATAAACCGACAACAGCTCCAACCAAAGGACCGTATTTTTGTAAGCCAAAGAATATCTTTTCATCACTGTTGTTGTTTCGTCTTTCAAAAACTTCCAGGATCACATACGTGATCAAAAGAAAAGGAAACATCAGCCATGTATCTTCTAACGTATGTTCAAAGGTATGTACTAAAACATCCATATCGTCACCTCACAGATAGTAAATTATACTAATACCCCTTTAAAAAATCCAGTGAAATGAAAAAAGAACTGTTAATCCACAGTTCCCTTTTTATCCGTAATACGTATATGTTTTTGTGCAAGACGACTTTTTGAAAAGTCTCGAATACCGGCATACAACAAAGCAAATACAGGCACTCCTAAAAACATACCAACGACACCGCCAATGCCACCGCCTATCGTAACTGAAAACAAGATCCAAAAGCCTGAAATTCCTAACTGATCGCCTAATACGATCGGTTTGATGACGTTTCCATCGATCTGTTGTAAAACCAAAATAAATATCGCAAAGATCAAAGCATAGATAGGATCGATCAAAAGCAATAAAACAATAACTGGTATTGCACCAATAAAGGGTCCAAAAACAGGAATCACGTTGGTTACACCAACTACAAAACCAATCATAGGTGCATAAGGTATCTGTAAAATAGAAACACCGATATAACAGCTTACTCCAATAATCGAAGAATCAATAATGCTTCCAACGATATATTTTTCAAAAACTAATTTTGCATCTTCGGTCCATGCGGTTATAAAATTGGCCAAAGACTTGCCAAACAGTGCATAATTCAACTTTTTAAGTCCTCGCACCAGACTTTCTTTATCTAATAAAATATAAAAAGCACTCACTAATGCCAAGATAAAATTAATGATCAGACGAATCACATTATAAGAGTAATTGGCAATTTCAGGAAGATATTTGGTCAATGTAGAAGTCAATGTATTAAAGAAATCCGTTTCATTTAAAGCTCTTTCTATATCTTTTCCGGAAATATTTAACTGTTTTCCTAAGCCTGTCGCATAATCCATTAGATTGGCCCAATAAGATTTAAAGTTATCCGCAAACTGCATAGAAGAATCAATCAAACTTGGAATAATAGTTCCAAAAAACAATACGATCAAACATAGAAATAAAATAAAAGACAATACAATAGACAACAATCTTTTATTGTTTTGTTTCAAATTCATCTTACCAAAGAGCTTTTTTTCAAACCATTGTGACGGTTTATGGAGTAAAAATGCTAAAAAGATCCCCAAAATAAAGGGTGCTCCAATGGATAAAATAAAATGAACGAAATCAACAACACGATCAAAAAAAAGAAAAAACATGGCAATCAATACCGCAATGGATAAAGAGCCACCGTACACAAACATCTTTTTTTTCATTTCTTCAGTTATACGAAAATTCACTTTGATCACCTGCTCACATTTCCAAATTCTATCATATAGATTTAATTTCGAAAAGGCTTTATAATAAGACCATGGAACTTTTATTTGAAGGAAAAATTTCTGTGAAAGCAATATTGGAAAATCAAAAACGAGATATTTTCCAAGTCATTATGGAAAAAGACAAGCGTAATAAAGATTTTGGATACGTCTGGCATCTTGCCAAACAAAAACAGATTCCTGTTCTTTATCTATCCAAAGAAGAAATTCAAGCTATGGCTCATTCCACTACCCATGGCGGAATGTTGATCAAAGCCGGTCCTCGATTTCATAAAGCTTTAGATCATTCGAAAAAATGTGGCTTTTTATGTCATATTGATGGAATTGAAGACCCTTATAATCTTGGCAGCATTTGTCGATCTTTATATGCTGCCGGATGTAATGGTTTGATTCTAATGGAAAGAAACTGGGCCCAGGCAGAACCAGTGATCCTTAAGTCCAGTGCTGGTGCTTTTGAACATCTTCCTATTTATTGGATACAAAAAGAAGAAGATTTGATTGTTTATCTAAATCAATATTCGATCCCATTAATCATGGCACATCGAAAAGATGCCATTTCTTTATATGACTATGATTTCCCGGATGATTTTTGTCTGGCATTAGGTGGCGCTTTACGCGGAATCAGCACCAAGCTGGCAAAACATTCTGCTCAAAACTTATTTTTAGAATATGGAAGAGAATGTCGTTATGCACTGGATACGGCAAGTACGGTAAGTGCATTTGCATTTGAGATCGTAAGACAAAGGAGGAAATAAATATGCGAATCAATCGTGAAAAACTAGTAAAAATTGCGGTCAATGGTCAAGTTGACCATCCTAGAATGAAAGGCTTTCGCGTTGGATATGATGGAAAAGGAAGAATGCCTATTGGAACAGGCGGTATCACATACTCTCATGCTGTTGGCGATAGCTGCATGGGACTAGCCGGCGATCATGTTGAACCGGGAATTTCCCTGGCAAATCCATCCAATGGAGAAAATCATGCGTTAGAAACATTTGCCTGTGTTGGTAATGAAGCTCGTATCATTAATGGACCACAAAAAGGGAAAAAAGGATATGTATCTGGTACACATGGTGGCATTGATCACACGATGATTTGTTTTGATAAAGATATTTTAGAAGAAATGGATGGGAATGAAACAATTCTTGTCAAAGCATATGGACAAGGATTAAAACTTCTAGACCATAAAGATATCTATGTAATGAATATAGATCCTGACCTTTTAGAAGCCATGCCGATTCAGGAAACTGAAAATGGTATTACGTTCCCAGTTGTGACCAGTGTTCCTGCATTCTTAATGGGATCAGGACTAGGAAGCAATACGATGATGGAAGGCGACTATGACATCATGACACAAGATAAAGAAGCAAATGAAAAGTACGGACTTAATGATTTGCGCTTTGGCGACTTTGTAGCCATTCTAGATCACTATAACGAATACGGGCCTCACTATTTAAAAGGAAGCATCAGTATAGGTGTTATTGTACATAGCGATTCCTACACGAGCGGACATGGTCCTGGCGTATGTGTGATTGCCACCAGTAAAAACGGAAGCATACAACCTGTCATTGACAAAGATGCCAACTTGAAAACATACATGAAACAGATACAGCGTAAAGGATAACTATCCTTTGCGCTTTTTTAAGGCATATCATTAGGATTTTTATATTGAACGTGATACGATGAAACTAACAAAAGGAGATTATACATATGACAACATTTAAAGGAAATGAAGTAACTTTGGTTGGTTCACCTCTTGTACAAGGAAGTGAAATGCCTGCATTTACATTTGTAGATAAAGATTTGAATACGATTGATAGCACTAGCCTTAAAGGAAAACGCGTATTTTTAAGCGTTCCAAGTATCGATACCAGCGTTTGTTCTATGGAAGTGGCAAAATTTATGAATGCATTAAAAGATAGAGATGATGTAACCGTTGTTTCATTATCTATGGACCTTCCATTTGCACTCGATCGCTGGTGTCAGGCAAAGAACAATGAAAAAGTAATCATGGGAAGTGATTATAAAGGACAACACTTTGCCAAAGTCAGTGGAACTTTAATCGAAGAATTAGGTTTGTTGACTCGAGCTGTCTTTGTCGTTGATGAAAATAATACTTTAGTACACGTAGAATACTGTGCTGAAGTTGCCAGTGAACCAGATTACGATAAAGTATTACAAGCTCTATAACAAAATTGATCAAACCTCTAAAGTAAACAAAACCTTTAGAGGTTTTTTATTTTGTCAGAGCAATAAAAAAAGAGCTGTACAAGCCCTTTTCTTAATCTTTTGAATTTCCCATTCCCAATAACTGAAGAATGTATAAGAAGATATTGATAAAATCCAAATAAAGTTCTAACGCAAAATAAATGGATAATTTTTCACGAGATACGATAGATCCATCGTTTAACGTCATAATTTTATTCATACGCTGAATATCCCATACAGTGATACCTGTAAATAGAAGCAATCCTACAAGGCACATCAGACGAGTATCCATTCCAATACCAAACAATCCTAATAACAGCTGGGAAATGATCATCGCAAACAATCCGGTAAAACAAATCGTACCAATTCTTGACATATCTTTCTTTGTAGTGATACCAATTAATGCCAAACAAAGAAAATATAGAGCTGATACCATAAAAGCAATAAAAATCACACCATCCGAATATGCATAGAATATGGATGTCATACTAAATCCCAAAGTTACCGCATACAATAAAAACAAGATCTTCATCGTAGATGCAGAAGTATTTCTAGCTAATTGGGATGAGAAGGAAACCACCAAAACAATTTGAGCAATCAATAGAATAAAAGGTAAAAACATGAATTGATTCAATATTGTCAGGAAAAAGCCACTACTGTACAAACCAAAAGATACAGCTCCTGTTACCACCAATCCAACAGCCATCCAAAGATAGCTGTTCACCACAGACTTCTTTACTTCATTTTGCGAATAAAATGAAGCATCATAATTTTGATACATAAAATCATCTCCTATTTTTTGATGAATTCAAGAAGTTCTTTTGCCGCAATATCCAAACCTTTACGATTTGCACGATCAAATCCTAAATGTGTATAGATTTCCCCAACAAAAACACCATTATCTTTCATACACTGGAACATCTTATCAATCAGCGGCTCGCAAAGTTCTTGTTTCTGCATAGGACCAAATGGATTGGCAAAATAAGTGGTAGAGATACCAACTTCTTGTGTAGTACCCAAAGCCATTCGTTTCCCTTGTTTACAAGTCTCTTTTACATCTTCGATAGGACGCTGTTTTAATCCATATTCATCCGTATAGTTATTGGCATAAGCAAATAAATCAATAGTATGATTATGTACGACCACACGATATGGGCTGGCTGGTACAACCATACGAGCATTTGGATTTTCCGGTCCCATGATAACAGCACGATCCATGTCGCGATATGGTGTACCTGGATCTAAGTCATCCAGACGAACAAAAGCACCAATCTCTGTTCCTTGACCATATGGTACACCATCTTCGATATGAATGGTACCCATATCATCAAAGACAACTTCAATATCACGAATGATATCATGTCCTACTGCCTTTAATGCTTCAATGGATTCTGATTTTCCTGCACCAGAGTCTCCCATCAACATCAAACCTTTGCGTCTTCCATCATTTAATGTAATATTGACAAAAGCGCCGTGAATTGGCAGCCATCCTCTTTGCATCATGGCAAGATTGTGCAATGTCAAACACATTTTCTTTAAATAACCAAAGTATTCTACACGTGGATGGTCACTGATGCATCCAACCCAGATATCATTGTCTTCATCATGATAGAACTGCGTTTCATTGCGATCATCCGGGTTACCGTAAATACAAATCAAATCTGGTTTTTGTTCCGATTCTTCACGTGTTGCCAATTCAAACAAGTTGGCCATCGTCAATGCAGAGGCGATGTATTTTGTATTAAAATATACAAAACATAAAAGCTTTCCAACCTTACATGGGAAACAGAACCATTCTTCCGGATCCCCCGCAAAATAAGTAATCGGGTTTACATCGATTTCGTTGATTACCCCTTCACGCTTGCTTGATTTTGGATGCAAGATCATTGGTGTTCTCAACATAACCGTATCAATAACCGGAATATCCATCAATGCTTCATATTTTGGATCCCATAAGTTTTTATGACGATAAACTGAGAAACATGCGTTAGTACCAGCCTGAGCCTGACGATACACTACGTTTCTTCGATGCATGGCACGCTCTTCAAACAAACGGTATGTACGCAAGAAAAGTGAGTTAACGGCAGAGTCTTTATATACCAGAGTATTGACTCCAAATCCATCAATATTTTCACTGGACATTACCGCAAAACGTTGCAGATCACGCCATGATTTATAAATTTCTTCAATCGTATCTAACAAATGTCTTTCATCCAATGCATAATCGTTACGAATTTCATCTAACTGGAATACAGACAACAAACGAAGAAAATGCGTAAACTCAGAAGCAGCTTCTTGTGAATCGTATTTTCCATCCTGTGTCAGATATTTATACAAATCTTTATTTTTTTCTTTTTGTGAAGAAATAAAATATTGAATATAAACTTGAAATGTCTTACTGGCCAAAAATTCCTGACGATCTTTTGGGTAAGCCTTATTGTAATTTAAAATCACTTGGTTGTTACTTATACTAATCTTCTTTTCCATTCTAAATCCTCCTATTATGGTAATTTTAACCTAACTGTTAGGAAAAGTAAATCTCAAAAAAGTTGTGTAATCGTTTTCTTGAAAGAAATTTACAATTTTTGAAACAGTTTCCACAAAAAAAGATGAGCCTTAGCTCATCCTATTTCGCATAAATCTCATCAATTTTTGCTTTTATTTCTTCTAAAGAAACTTCTTCTTTTTTACCATCTTCTCGTGTAACAAGTTCTACAGATCCATTTTGAACACCACGACCTACGGTAATACGATATGGAATTCCGATGAGCTCCATATCCTTGAATTTAACACCCGGACGCTCATTTCTGTCATCTAATAAAACATCATATTTCTTCGACTGACAATATTCATAAAGCTCATTGGCAATACGAACTTGTTGTTCATCTTTAGCACTTATCGCAACAATGGCCAATCTAAAGGGAGCTATTTCTAATGGCCAGATGATACCTGCTGCATCATTATGTTGTTCTACAACGGCAGCCATACAACGCTCTAAACCAATACCATAACTTCCCATCCATACTGGCTGCAGCTGGTTATTGGCATCTGTATATGAAAGATTCATAGATGTGGAATACTTTGTTCCAAGTTTAAAGAGATTTCCTACTTCTATTCCATGCTGGAAAGTAAGCGACTTGCCACAAACAGGACAAATATCTCCATCTTTAACCTGGCATAAATCAGCGGATTCTACATAATCAAAATCTTTGATGTTTACATTTTCAATGTGATGATCTGTTTTATTTGCACCTACGATAAAGTTTTTCTTATGCAAGATTTGACGATCTAAATATACCGGACAATCAATGCCGACAGGTCCCGCAAATCCTACTTTGGCATGCGTAACCTTTTCTACATCTTCAAAAGAGGCCAGTTCCATTTCATTGGCGCCTAATAACTTCAATACCTTTGTTTCATTTAATTCACGATCTCCTGGAATACAGAAGGCAACGATTTTGCCATCCACATTGTAGATCAATGTCTTCACAAAATCTTGTGCTTCTTTTCCAAAGAAAGCCGCTACTTCTTCAATTGTTTTCGCATTTGGAGTTTCCATCAAATGCATTTCTTTTTCTTCTTCTGTACTATCTGACAAAGTATCTATAACTTCAGTGATCTCCAAATTACTTGAAAAATCACATGCTTGACAGCCTACAATGATATCTTCACCAATACTGGAAATAGCCTGATATTCTTCGGATAAAAGACCACCCATAGCTCCCGTATCAGCCTTTACGATCTTATATTCCAAACCTAAACGATCAAAAATACGACAGTAGGCATCATACATTTTTTGATAAGCCACATCGAGTCCTTTTTCATCAACATCAAAAGTATACGCATCTTTCATGATAAACTCACGTACACGAATCAAACCATAACGAGGACGTGTTTCATCTCGATATTTTGTTTGAATCTGATATAGATTATATGGATAATCTTTATAAGATTTTCCATTCATGCTGGCGGCAACCGCAAACAATTCTTCATGTGTTGGACCTAATACATAACGTTTCATATAGCGATCATTCAAGCTAAACATATTGGATCCAAACGCATCTCTTCTGCCTGATTGAATATAAACATCTTCCGGAATCAAAGCCGGCATCAATAATTCTTGTGCTCCTTTGGCATCCATTTCTTCACGAATGATGTTTTCAATTTTAGAAAGAACTTTTTTCCCCATTGGCATGATTATATAAATTCCATTCGAACTTTTCTTGATCATACCTGCACGCACTAATAGATTACTGGAAATACTGTCTTCATCCTTGGCATTTTCTCGTAATGTATAAAAGAAACTTTGACTCAACTTCATGATATCCCTCTTTTCAACTTGTTTTATTTTCTCATAATCCGGCTTTAGACTCAACACGAATCTTGCGGATCATCGCATTTTTTTCAATAGGTCCTTCCCATTTTGTTCTTACGATCTGCATAGGTTGGTTACATACAGATAATACCATATCATTTTCATCATAAATTTCATCAACTTGCACTCGTGTACTAGAAATATGTGGTCCAAAAATCTCCAGGGTCTGATGTGGTAAAAAATGATTTTTAACCTGCAATGTAGCCATTTTTGATTTCGCATCATAATCCAGCACCAAGGCAACATACTCTTGTGTCACGGTTTCATCATGATCTTGATACAATTGCACCCGATAACCTGGCAAACCTTGATAAAAGCCTGGTCCTGTTGGCCGATTTTCAGCTTTTGCGATTTCTTTTTTCACATACTCTAAATCTTCTTTTGAAGCCGTACCTTTTTCGTAAATGCGATCGATCAAATAACGATAACTGCTGATGACAGTAGCTAAATAATACGCACTTTTCATACGTCCTTCAATCTTTAAAGAAGCTACCCCCATTTTAATAAAAGACTCAATCTGATCGACAGCCTGCAAATCTTTACTGGACATACTAAAAAGATTATTGGGATCGCTTAGCTCTTTATCTTGATCCATCAAATGATATTTCCAGCGACAGCTTTGTGCACAACCACCACGATTGGCATCACGTAAAGTCATATGATTGCTTAAAACACAACGCCCACTAAAAGAAATACACATACCTCCATGAATAAAGACTTCAATGGGTAATATATCCTTTTTACAAATGGCCTCAATTTGTTCCATCTGACATTCTCGCCCTAAGACCACGCGATCCATTCCCTTTTCTTTCCAGAATCGTACTGCACTCGAGTTGGTTGAGGAATGTTGTGTAGAAACATGAACCTCATAATGACATCCCAGCTCTTTTGCCTTCATCATGATCGATGGTGAACAAACAATGATCGCATGCACACCTATACGATCTAAATCTAAAAGATAGTCTTCTAAACCATCCAGGTCTTCTTCATGTGGCAGCATATTGACCGTTACATGCACATGTGCATTTCTTTGATTGGCAAAATCAACCAATTCTTTCATTTCTGCCAAAGAAAAATTACTGGCACGAGAGCGCAAAGAAAATTGTTTTCCACCAATATAAACGGCATCTGCCCCATAAAGAATGGCTATTTTTGCCTTTTCTAAATTTCCGGCAGGCGCCAATAATTCAATTTTATTCATGCTCTGCCTCCTTCTTTTTCATGGTCATTTGATAATACCAATGATTTGATCCCGGTACTTCTGCTTGATTTTGATACGCTTGTAACACTTGAATCGTCCAATCATCATCAAAGAAAATAGAATCGAGACGAAAACGTTGTAATCCATGTGCCTGTAATTGTGACAATTCTTTACTTGATTGGATAGGTGCTTCACTAAAAATATGTGTACCATAATCATCTTCTATAATAGGCATGCGATCTTTACGAGTGGATTCAATCAATTCTAATGATCTGTTATGTCCCGTTTCTTTTGAACCGATCGCCTCTAAATAATTAGATACTAAAAGACGTCTGGAATATAAAATTGAGAAATAGCCAGAAATCAGAACTTCCACATTTTTATTTTCTTCTGTCATTTCCAAGATCTCATCTAAAGAGCACTCATGCGCCAATGATACCGACTGTATTCCCAGTCCCAAATAAAACGCAATATCTTTATGATTGGTTATCAGTGTTTCCGGTTGATAGATCAATAAAGATTCGATACCTATCTTTTGCGCTTCATAGAATACACCTTCATCACTATAGTAAATACCATCTACTTTCGCATCTTTACAATCCATTAAAAATGTTTTTAAACCATTTAATTCATCTTCCATAAAAAAGCGTAACGCGTTGACATACAATTTTAATTGTAATTCATGACATTGAACAACAGCTTTTTTTAAATCATCGATCGAAAGCATAAGACTTTGTCGAATAGAGAAACCTTCTATACCCACAATAATCGCATCAGCGCCAGCTTCTTTTAATTTTTTAATATTTTTTAAATCATGTATCGTGACAATAAACATGAACCTACTCCTTTACAATATTCATAGTGTACCATAAAAAAGGCTTTCTATATGCAGAAAGCACTTTTTATTGATCGGGTCTTTACAAATTCCATATACCATGCACTTCAAAACAGACCTATAAATATATATTAAAGCTTCTCGACGATCAAAAGAGCAAAAAAAACACATTCTTATACATTTGTACTTTTTCATAGAATTCCGCTAAGGAAACGACTTGGCTATAAAAATCATCAAAAGTAGTATCAAGGGATAAAAAGATCAAATTATCATAAATCTTCTTATCTTGTGTATTTCACTACGAACATATCAATTTATCTATATTTGTTTTCCATTGTCTTTAAAAAATTTGATTCTTTCCCACTTCTTGGCAACCTAATTTCTTCTTGAGATCGACAAAATACTGAAACTGCTGTTTACGAAGATAAAACCCTACAAATGGTCGTAACAGAAATAATTTAGGTTGTACTTCTTCCAAAAAATCTAAAGTTGTATGCGTTTCATTCCCTTTAAAATTTCCGATCCACTGCCCTTTCATATATCGATTTTCCATAGTAAAACATAACTCCTGATAAGGAATCTTTCGTGTAATCGTAAAATGCGTAGAAACATCATTTTTGGTGAATTCTATAAAATGTGATGCATCTATAATCTGTACTTTTGATAGATCATTTATCCTGTTTCTCTATTTAACTTCTGGTTTGATTGGATGACGAATAACTGTTTTCATCTTTTGTGCATCACAACGTCTAGGATCGCTTAAATAGATTTCATGATGAAGTCTTTGATCATTAAAGTCTAAAACATAACCATTTTCTTGAATAAACTGATGCATCAGCTCTACAGTAGCTGGTTCATCATCATAAGGTCCAACATGCATACATTGCACACATAAGCCTTCTGTGATGGTCAAAAACTCAACTTTAGAAAAATCCATCTTTTTCTTTTTCGTTGCCTCTTGAATCGCCCAGTTAAAATCTTCCTGCGTCACAAAATCAGGTAAACGAATCATAGATATGAAATGGAGATTCTGCTTGCGAGCATAATCCATGCCTTTGGTATTTTCTTGCCACCAAAGACCTTCTAATGGTGGTACGACATACTCAAAGTAGCCTTGAATTTTTTGCGGACCTTTATAACTCATCTTGATAGTAAAAGCTATTCCATATAAAAGAGAAATCGACTGTTTGTATTCTCCATTTTCATCATTAGGATCACTTTTTCCCTGTATTGCTATATAATTCATCGTTGGTATATCCACTATGCTTGGCTTTTTCTTAGGCATATAAAATTCTTTATATTCTTTTTTATAATCAAATGGCATAAGGCTCACCTCTTTTCAATTTATATATGCATATCCTTCTATTTATAAACTATTCGTTATATAACGAATGCATACACCTAAATATATAAACGTGAAAAATAAAAAATAAACTAAGTATTTCTTTTTTCTAAAATACATATATTTAGAAATTGTCTGAACATTTACCCCAATACACCAAATCAAAGACATAAGAATTCTATTCGGAATATGCACACCAAATATTATCGCATCTCCTGTATCTATAAATATTAAAATACCAACTAAAAAGGCAATAACGGTAAATCCTCTATTTTCACATATTTGAAGTTACTTTTTTTCTTTTTCTGTATTTTCTTTGTTCATAGTATCACCGTATTTGCTACATATTCTTATTATCTTCAGTATAACATCGCCTCATGTATTTATCTATATAAATTCTTTAGCTATCTAAATTATTCTTTCAAACCAGATAAAAAAACGATAACAAATCAAAGGAATTCTTCCTTGTTTGTCATCGCTTAATTCATTTTACTTTTTAACGAACTTGTCCATGTCCTTGAATCTGATACTTATAAGATGTCATCTCTTTTAATCCCATAGGTCCACGTGCATGAATCTTGCCGGTAGAAATACCAATTTCTGCACCAAAACCAAAAATGCCACCATCTGTAAAACGGGTCGAAGCATTCCAATACACACAGGCAGAATCCACCTCATTTAAAAACTTTAAAGCATTCTCCTTTGATTCAGTGATGATACTTTCCGAATGTTTTGTGGAATATGTATTAATGTGTTGAATTGCCTGATCCATATCGTCTACGACTTTTACAGATAAAATATAATCTAAATATTCCGTTGCCCAATCTTCATTAGTTGCTTGTTCAATACGACCAGGATACGGTTTTAAAATATCATAACTGATGGCATCACATTTTAATAAAACATTTTTTTCATTCAATTTATCTTGTATCAAAGGTAATACTTCTTGTGCAATGTCTTTATGTACCAATAAGGATTCTGCAGCATTACAGACTCCTATACGTTGTGTCTTAGCATTAAATACGATATCTACTGCTTTTTTAAAATCTGCAGTATCATCAATATAAATATGACAATTGCCAGCACCCGTTTCAATGACAGGCACCTTGGCATTCTGCATAACACTTTGAATCAAACGTTTGGAACCTCTTGGAATGATAACGTCCACATACTCTGTCATCTGCATAAAACGCTTGGTATCTTCATGTGATGTAGATTCGATCAACTGAATTGCCTCTTTAGAAATACCGGATTTCTGTAAGCCTTTTTGAATGGCTTTCGTAATAGCCATATTGGAATGGATCGCATCACTGCCACCTTTTAAAATTACCGCATTTCCAGTTTTGAAGCAGATTGAAAAAGCATCCAAAGTTACATTGGGTCTTGCTTCATAAATTATCCCAACAACGCCAATTGGAACTCGTTTTTTTTCAATATGTAAACCATTTTCCAAATCAAAGGCATCGATCACTTCACCAATAGGATCTTCCAATCGCACAATATCCAATACCGCATTGGCCATATCTTGAATACGTTGTTCATTCAAGCTTAAACGATCTAATAAGCCTTCACTCAATCCTTTTTGCCTTCCATGATCCATATCCATTTCATTGGCATCTAAAATTTCCTGCGTCTGTTCGATAATTGTTTGACTCACAGATCGTAAAGCTTGATTTTTTTGATCCTTTGACAGCAAAGCTAATTGATAGCTGACTTTTTTTGCTTGTTCTCCAATTTGTTGTAGATTCATAAGTTCTCCTTATCAGTACAAAAATATGTACCTACTTGATGTCCCTGTAAGATTTGCGTCACGACTCCTTCTTCAAACTTGGCAATTACCAAATCCGCTCCAGCATCCATGGCGATTTGTGCAGCCACCAGTTTGGCACTCATACCACCGGTACCAACATTAGAGTTAGATTCCCCGGTTCCCATTTGAAGTAAGGTATCATCGATTTTAGAAACATGGGAAATGAATTGAGCATCTGGATTGTTTTTAGGGTTTTTTGTATATAAACCTTCAATGTCACTTAATAAAATCACAAGATCGGCTTTGATCAGACTGCCCACTGTTGCGGCTAGCTGATCATTATCTCCAAAGCTTTCAACTTCTAATAATTCATGTGTTGAAATTGTATCATTTTCATTAACGATGGGAATACTTTGTAGGGCAAATAATTCTAAAAACGTATTACGCGCATTTTCTCGAGCATGTTTCTCTCTCATGATGTTTTTAGTCAATAAAATTTGAGAAGCCACTTGGTTATATTCACTGAATAATCTTTGATAAACCATCATCAAACGAGCTTGTCCAACAGCCGCAAAAGCTTGTTTTTCGGCCGTCGATTCTGGTCTTCTTCCTATATGCAAGGCTCTTCGTCCACAGGCAATGGCCCCAGAAGATACCAAAACAACATCTTTACCTTGCGCTCTTAAATCACAAAGGGTGCGCACCAACTTTTCAATCCTGGACAAGTACAAGTCCCCATTTTCATGCGTAATACTGCTGGAACCGACTTTGATCACGATTCGTTTTTTATTTTTCAAACTGGATCTATCCATGTTTTTCACAACCTTCTAATTTTTCTAACAATTGTATCAATTCTTCTTCACTATATACCACATGATCACTGCAAGGGCCTTCTTGTTGATGATGGCGATTGAAGTGAATCGTATGCATTCCCGCCTTTTTAGCTCCTTGCATATCGTTGATGTAATTATCTCCAACATAGTACCAGTTTTCCGGCTGATCATGTAATGCCATCATCACCGATTGAAAGGCTCTAACATCCGGCTTTGCGACAGATAACAGTCCACTGGTAAAAATATGGTCTTTAGGAATATATTGAAATACATCTAATGTCTTTAACTTTTTCCTTTGGTGTAGATCATCTCCATTTGTCAAAATACCTAACTCACTTTTCGTTGTTGAAAAATATTCATGGTAATATGAACTCATGGATATCTTAGTCTGATAGTATTTATATCGATTTTGAAATTTGATCGCTTGTGGTTTTGAAAAAGGAATCTGGTATTCTTTACATGCTTGATAAATACGATAAGCACCAGATTGATCAACGCTTATTTCTCCAGCTTGTATCTTATAAAAAATTTCATCTCCATAAAAGCGATAGCGGGCATAAAAAGTATTCATTTTATCTTCCGGTATATCCAGATGAAATTCTTTTACACATATTTGAAAAGGCCAGGATAAATCATATAATGTATCATCACAATCAAATAAAAATTTCATGGTTTGATTATATAAAAGTTAACTCTGTTTCTCAATAGCGAAGTACAAAGTAAATCACATAAATCCAGCTCAATAAGCCATGAATGATGGCCCAAAATACAGAATGCCATGTTGTATAACTGATGACCATAGCTAAACAAGTCCCAAAAGTTATACCACTTTTTACTGTCTTTTTGACAATAGTTTGATTTTCTTCCATAGAACAATTACTCCTTTTTGGGTATTATAGCACAAAAAAAGGTCGGATCATTCCGACCTTTCCTTATCAAAATTAGCTATATAATTCAACCAATTTCTTTAAGTGTTCGTAACGAGCGTTAGCTTCTTCCTCAGATTTCGCAAACAATTCTTTAGCTCTTTCTGGGAATGGTTTAACCAAACGAGTGTAACGAGCTTCGTTGTTCAAGAATTCTTGATAAGTTCCGTCACCTTCTTTAGAAGTTAATGTGAATGGGTTCTTACCAGCAGCTTTCTTAGCTGGATCAAAGCTGAACAAGTTCCAATATCCGGCCTTAACAGCTTTCTTCATTTCATCTTGACAATGGTTCATTCCACCTTTGGCAATACCATGTAATTCACATGGAGCATAACCGATAATCAAAGATGGTCCATCATAAGCTTCAGCTTCTGCGATACACTTAACAGCCTGAGCAGGGTTTGCACCTAAAGCAATCTGAGCAACATATACGTATCCGTAAGTCATTGCGATTTCTGCCAAAGATTTCTTCTTCATTTCTTTACCGGCAGCAGCAAACTGACATACTTCACCAATGTTACTTGCCTTAGAAGCCTGTCCACCTGTATTTGAATACATTTCTGTATCGAATACAAATACGTTTACATTTTCTCCAGATGCCAATACATGGTCTAATCCACCGAATCCGATGTCATAAGCCCATCCGTCACCACCGAAGATCCATACAGATTTCTTACCGAAATACTGTTTGTCAGCTAATACTTCTTTAGCTGCATCTGTTCCTAAAGCTTCCAATGCAGCAATCAAAGCTTTAGTTGGTTCAACATTAGCTTTTGTATCTTCTTTAGTTTCAACAAATTTATCGAAAGCAGCTTGTAAATCAGCATTTCCAGCTTCTTCTACTACTTTAGCTACTTTAGCGATAGTATGTTCACGAAGTGTTTTATAACCTAAAGCCATACCATATCCGTGTTCAGCATTGTCTTCGAACAAAGAGTTAGACCAAGCTGGACCTTGTTTAGATTCTTTGTTTACTGTATATGGACATGTTGCAGCTGGACCACCCCAGATAGAAGAACATCCAGTAGCGTTAGAAATGTACATTTGTTCACCAAACAATTGTGTAACCAAACGTGCATATGATGTTTCAGCACATCCACCACAAGAACCAGAGAACTCTAATAATGGCTGATTGAACTGAGAACCTTTAACGGTTTCATCTTTCAATCCAATATCTTTCTTAGATACATTAGCTACCAAGTAATCAAATACTGGCTGCATATGTAATTGAGATTCCTGAGGTACCATTTGAATTGCACCTGTTGGACATACAGTAATACATTCACCACATCCCATACAGTCAAGAGGTGTAACACTCATAGTAAATTTCAAATCGCTGGCTTTTGGTTTAGTATCTGCCAATTTGATTTCAGCAGGAGCTGCTTTTACTTCTTCTTCATTCAATAAGAATGGACGAATTGTCGCATGGCTACATACGAATGCACATTGGTTACATTGGATACATTTATTAGCATCCCATTCAGGAACCATAACGGCTGTACCACGTTTTTCATAAGCACTGGCACCTGTTTCCCATTGACCATCTGTATGTGCATTGAAAGCTGATACTGGTAAGCTGTCTCCATCCATCAAGTTAACTGGTTCCATGATTTCTGTAACCATCTTAACGGTTGCCGGACGTCCAGTTTTTTCTGCAGGAGCTGCATCAGCTTCTGGATTTGCCCAAGAAGCAGGTACTTCTACTTTATGTAATGCATCTACACCAGCATCAATTGCCTTGTAGTTCATTTCAACAACGGCATCACCTTTTTTAGAATAAGATTTCTTAGCCGCTTCTTTCATGAATGTTACAGCTTCATCAATTGGCATGATATCAGCTAACTTAAAGAAAGCAGATTGTAAGATCGTATTTGTACGTTTACCCATACCAATTTCAATAGCTTTGTCAATAGCGTTGATCGTATATACCTGAATGTTGTTTTCAGCAATATATTTCTTAGCATCTGCAGGCATATGTTTGTCTAATTCTTCATCAGACCACTGGCAGTTGATCATATAGATACCACCAGGTTTAACATCCTGTACCATCTTATATCCCTTAGTTACATAAGAAGGGTTATGACAAGCTACAAAGTCAGCCTGATTGATGTAGTATGGACTCTTGATTGGGTTGTCTCCAAAACGTAAGTGAGAAATTGTGATACCACCTGTTTTCTTAGAGTCATACTGGAAATAAGCCTGAATGTATTTGTCTGTGTGGTCACCGATGATCTTTGTAGAGTTCTTGTTGGCACCAACTGTACCATCTCCACCAAGACCCCAGAATTTACATTCGATCGTACCTGGAGCACTTGTGATTGGAGCTGGTTTTACTTCTGGCAATGACAAGTTTGTTACGTCATCTACGATACCGATAGTGAAACGTTCTTTTGGTTCGTCCTTCATCAATTCTGTGTATACAGCAAATACACTTGAAGGTGGAGTATCCTTAGAACCTAAACCATAACGACCACCAACTAATTTGATATCGTTTAATCCAGCTTCTCTTAATGTTGTAGCAACATCCAGGAACAATGGTTCACCTAAAGAACCTGGTTCTTTTGTACGGTCTAATACCGCAATCTTCTTAACTGTTTCTGGTAAAACTTTTAATAAGTGTTTGCTTGACCATGGACGATATAAACGAACTTTGATGACACCAACTTTTTCACCTTTAGCCATCAAGTAGTCGATTACTTCTTCACATACATCGTTGATAGAACCCATTGCGATGATTACACGATCAGCATCTGGTGCTCCATAGTAGTTGAACAAATCATAGTTTGTTCCTAATTTTTCGTTGATCTTACCCATGTATTTTTCAACAACAGCAGGTAGATCATCGTAAACTGTATTGATAGCTTCACGATGTTGGAAGTAGATATCGCCATTTTCATGAGAACCACGCATAGCAGGATGTTCTGGATTCAATGCATGATTACGGAAAGCTTCTACATCTTCCATAGGGCAGATGTCTTTTAAGTCTTCATAATCCCATGTTTCGATCTTCTGAATTTCGTGAGATGTTCTAAATCCATCAAAGAAGTTGATAAAAGGAACTTTACCTTCTAAAGCAGCGCAATGTGCTACTGGAGATAAATCCATAACTTCCTGAGGGTTTGTTTCACAAAGCATCGCAAAACCTGTCTGACGGCAAGCATAAACGTCACTGTGATCTCCAAAGATGTTCAATGCTTGTGTCGCAACAGTACGAGCAGAAACATCAAATACACAAGGCAGCTGTTCAGCCGCAATTTTATACATATTTGGAATCATCAATAACAGACCTTGAGAGGCTGTGAATGTATTTGTTAAAGCACCAGCAGCTAAAGATCCGTGTACAGCACCAGCTGCACCAGCTTCAGACTGCATTTCTGTAACAACTACCTGGTTTCCAAAGATGTTTTTACGTCCACCAGCAGACCAGATATCGATTTGGTCAGCCATTGGACTAGATGGAGTGATTGGGTAAATAGCCGCAACATCTGTATACGCATACGCAACATGAGCCGCAGCTGTATTTCCATCCATCGATAGTTTAGCTCTAGGCATGATTTCAATTTCCTCCTTATTACAGTAATCCTATACCTCAACTATTATACGAGTTTTTATCTCGATTTTAAAGAGTTAGTCTAAAAAAGCTTACGTTTTTTAGTTGTATACCGATAACTGAAAAAGAGCCAAAACGGCTCTTTTTCCTATTCTTTTCCTAAAAGTTTGAACATGTTCTTCTTGTAAACTTCCACACCAGGCTGATTGAATGGGTTAGAATCATTCATCAATGTCGTCATGGCAATCGCTTTAAAATAGAACATGCACATATTACCAAAGCTATAAGCACTCATATCTGGCATTGTAATAATGATATTTGGTACCCCACCTGTTTCTTCATGAGCTTGTAAAGTACCTTTGGCTGCCATCTTGTTGACCCAGTCAATTGATTTTCCAGCCAAATAATTCATATTATCCAAATTTTCTTCATCACTTGGGAATGTAAGATCGATCATTGGTTTTTCTACATACAAGTTTGTTTCAAACAATACTTTCTTTCCATCCTGCACAAATTGTCCTAAAGAATGAAGATCTGTTGAATTACATACGCTGTCTGGTAAAATACCTTTTCCATCTTTTCCTTCGCTTTCACCAAAAAGCTGTTTCCACCATTCGGCAATCATCTGCATCTGCATTTCATAATTGACAAACAATTCTACATCATAACCTTCGTTTTGTAGGATACGACGTGCCACAGCATAACGATAAGCAGGGTTTTTCTCTAAATCAGCATCTCCATATTCACCCATACCATCATGCAGACCTTTCATGATCTCATCAATATCAATGCCCGCAACTGCAATTGGCAATAATCCTACTGGTGTAATAACTGAGAAACGTCCACCGATATCATCTGGAATCACAAAAGTCTCATAGCCTTCTTTATCCGCTAAAGCTTTTAGGGTTCCACGCGCTTTATCCGTTGTGGCATAAATACGATTTTTCGCATCTTCTCCATATTTTTCTTCCATAAACTGTTTTAAAATACGGAATGCGATAGAAGTTTCTGTTGTCGTTCCTGATTTTGAAATAACATTCACACTGACTTCTTTATCTTTGATATAATCCATTACTTGTGCAATATAACTGCTGGAGAAAGTATTTCCCATAAAGATGATTTCTGGTTTTTTCTGTGCGTATAAACCGTTGATCATCTCAATGGCTGCACGGGCTCCCAAGTAAGATCCACCAATACCACAAACGACAAAGACATCACTTTCGTCTTGAATTTTTTTCGCACATGTTTTAATACGCGCAAATTCTTCTTTGTCATAATCATTAGCCCATGTCATCCAACCGATAAAATCATTTCCTTTACATGTCTTCATGCGAAGTGATTCATCGATCTGATTGACTTGCTCCTGATACGCTTTTACATCCTCTTTTAAATGAGCATGTTGTAAGTCTAACTGAATCATGTTATTGTACCTCCGTTATTCTACGAGCACATTATATCACGAAAAAAAGAATCTGTGATATAATACAAAATGTTTAGGAGTGAAAAAAGAGTATGTTTCCACAAGCTTTATTTCCGTTGTTTGTTGCTCTTTCATGCAATATAATTGCACAAGCAGCAAAAACAATCTTTTATTATCTAAAATCCGGGAAATGGGATTTACATTGGGTAGTTGCCAGCGGCGGTTTTCCAAGCTCACATTCCAGTACAGTTACCGGTTTATCCATGGCCATCGGCATGCAGGAAGGCTTCGATTCCACGATCTTTGCGGTAACAGCAGTATTTGCCTTTATCGTGATGTATGATGCCTGCCATGTACGCTACTATTCCGGTAAGAATATTGAGTTGACCCAACAGTTGATTCGAGATCTAAAAAATATGGAAGTGCAATTGGATAATCCAATTTATGAAGAACAACTCAAGTCTGTACTAGGACATCGATTTGTTGAAGTTCTTGGAGGTTTTGTCGTAGGTCTTGTGTTTCCTCTTTTATTCATCCCTTTATTTTTAGGATAGGAAGTGAAACAAAATGTCAGAAGAAGTTGTAATGCCCGACATGAATCAAATCAATGCATGTCTTGATAAAATCCGCCCATATATTCAACACGATGGTGGTGATATCGAATTGATGGGCGTTGATGAAAACGCCATTGTCTATGTAGCTTTTCGCGGTGCCTGTGCTGGCTGTATGATGGCTGCAGAAGATTTTTCATCCGGTATAAAATTATTGTTGATGGATGAAGTTCCAGGCATTCGCGATGTACTGCTGATTGGATAAAGAAAGGGGCTGTAACGAATAGATGATTTTTACAGATCATCTGAGCGTTTCAGCTCTTTTGCTTTTTTCGGATCCTTGTTTTTCTCATATTCCTGTCAAACCATCAAAAAAACGCC
>CABVDD010000006.1 GCA_902497095.1 uncultured Faecalicoccus sp. | reverse complement strand
AGATAGTGTCAACAGGTAATTAAAAAATTACTTACACACTTTTCTTGACAAACCCAAAAGAGCTGAAACGCTCAGATGATCTGTAAAAATCATCTATTCGTTACAGCCCCTTTTTTAACATTCTATCGAACTAACTGACTTGCAAGTTCTGGATCTTTGGCTTCCGTTATATTCTGCGTTACAACTTGACCCGCACCAGATTTATATACTTTGATATCGACTTGTCCTTCTGTGTGCGAATCATCTAACAAAAAGTTATAGGCATCAATTTCCAAATCATACATCTTTGCATCTTCCGTATTTGTAAAATAAGTATCTACCGGTAAAATTCCATTTACTTGATTATAAGCTTCCTGCGCTATGGCATTGCATGTATCGGCATTTGCATCATCGGATACATCTATAGAAATACGCAAGGTGGCACTCTTTAAATTGACTTCAACGTTTTCGACACCACCAATCGAAGCTATGGCGGTTTGTACTTGCGATATCTGATCATTTGTAATTGCAGGATTCAAATCATTGGAATCAAAACGATTTCCTACAACAGGCTCGTTTTGACCGCCCAAACTTGTTAAAATAACATATCCTACGATCAAAAAAGGAATCAGTATTACAATCAGTGTAAACCAAACTATTTTATGTCCTTGTTTGGGTGCTGATGTTTTTTTCTTTTTAGGTCTATTTTTCAAATTTATGGCCATACTTTCTGCCTCCTAGAAAGTATTATACCATAGTTTTTATTTTTGTATATTTTGTCCGACATAAATCACGATTCACTTTATCAAAACTCCTTTTTTAATAAGATTCGAATACTGATTTGTAAAGATAGATAAAGAGATACAAAGCTTGCTCCATAAAGTATCAAAAGTAATGTTTCCTGCCCTAAATTTGGCAATAACTGCATCCATTCTATTCCCATATTTTGAAGTAAACTGCCTAACAATAACACCGCCCCGACCAATAAAATAATCGCAATACGTCCTCTTTCTTGACCAAATTTTAAATGAAATGGCAACATAATTGCTTGTAAAAGAAATATAAGTGGCAAAAATATCAACGCCATCATCACAATATCAGATGTAGATGCGATTTCTTTTTGCCTAGATATGAATAAAGTAAAAACAAGCATAACCGCAAAGGAAACTACCGCTAAAATAAATGATAATACATATTTTTCAAAAACATATTCTTTGCGAGTAATAGGAAGAGTAAACAAAAACGCATTTCCATTATCAAATTCATCATAACTGATCGTGCTTAAACCAAATAAGGATATGACAAACATCACAAATCCTAATGGAAAAGTAATCATGGAAGCATCTTTTGCCGATAATAACATACCAAACGCTATAATAATGATAAGCAAAAAGAACTGTCTTTGTACGCTCATCAATTTAAAATCTTTTATCATTAAGCCTTTCATAGCGAATCACCTCGAATCATCATGGTAATTAATGCATCTATCGAACCCTTTTCAATGACCACATCTGGGGCGTTTTCTATATAATATTGTTTTTGATTTGTCAGACAGGAATATCCATAGCCCTTTTTTTGAGATTTTATGATATATTGCATATCTAGTTTTTTAAATTGTTCTTCACTCAGTTTCAATATCGCATAATCACTTAAAAGTACATCCGTATCCTCATGAAAAATTAATCGTCCTTCATGAATCATATATAGATCATCACATAAACTTTCTAAATCTTCCGCGATATGAGAACTGATCAAAATAGAAGAATCTTTCTCGTTTTCCATATACTCACGTAATAAATCTAAAATTTCATCTCGTGCAATCACATCTAAACCTGCAGTAGGCTCATCCAAGATCAATAACTTTGCATGATGACAAAGAGCAATCAAAACTTTTAATTTTGCCTTCATTCCTGTGGAAAACTCCTTGATCTTTTGATGCTCAGGCAACTGAAAACGATGAATCTGATTTTGAAAAAAAGCAAGATCAAACTCTTCATACATATTCTTCAATATTTCAATAATATCTTGAATATTCAGATACGCACTAAAGCTTGAATCTGATAAAACAACACCCAATTTCTCTTTGTCTTTTTTAGTAAGAGCATCGTGATCTTTTCCAAAAACAAGAATTTTTCCAGTATCTAATTTGATAAGATCTAATATCGCCTTAAAAAGTGTAGATTTACCAGCTCCATTTTGTCCGATCAAACCTGTGATTCGTCCATTTAAAATAGATAAAGAACATTGAAGTGTAAAGGATCCATAATTTTTATGTATATCTTTTATTTCTAACATGTTTATTCCTCCAATAAAAGTAAAAACATTTCTTTGATTTCCTCTTTATCTATTTCAAATCGTTTTGCCTTCTGTATAATTTTCTCCAAATCTTGTTCAAGCTCTTTTCTTTGTTCTTCTAAAACAAGTTGCGGATTGATAGAAGCAACATAACTTCCCTTTCCATGCACTGTACAAATAAATCCTTCATTTTCAAGAGCATCATATGCCTTTTTAACTGTCAATGCACTGATCTTTAATTCTTTTGATAAGCCCCGAACTGAGGGCAAAGCCTGATTTTCTTTTAATTCTTGTTTCAATATTCCTTTTTTGATTTGTTCAACGATTTGCTCATAAATAGGAATCATAGACGAATGATTAATGATAAGATGCATACTACCGCTCTCTTTCTATAAACAGTATATAACAGTATAAAACAGATGTAAAGAAAAAAACCTGCATAAAACAGGTTTACTTTACAGACATTTCAATTTCTTCTAAAACACCCTGATCACTAAATGTCAGATTTAATGTCTTATTCTCTTCTTGGTATTGCAGCTGATCTTCTTTGGAAGAAGTTGGTTCCCCATACAATTCTTTTACTGTATCTTGATGGCTCCAACCTAATACGATTTTGCCGGCTAACATCATATGCATTCCTGAATTCATACGATGTACCACGATTTTTGTGATCGTTGCCTGATTGGTTTCCATTGTCTGATCTGTTGTATTGGTAACCGTCACAAGCATCTGCATTCCATTTTTGTTTTCCAGATTGAGTTCCAGGCTCTTTCCAGCTTCTAAATTGGCACGTTTTTGAGCCTCATACTCCGTCTGTTGAATGCTCCAACCACTTTGCGTTAATGAAGAAAGTGGTTCTTGCAGAGTATAAACTTGGTTATCGATCTGTATTTGCATATCCTGCCAAGCATCCGACAAACGATTTGTCATAGCCAGTTTATCTATGGCAGATTGTGATAAATACTCCTCTACTTTTACAGAATGTACGATTTGTGTATTTGGAAAAATCTTTACTTGTGCAAAGACATCTTCTTTTTCATCCCACTTTTCATAAAGAGTATTCCAGCGATCTTCATTGATCCTATATGTTCGAATATGCCCATCTTGATCCGTTCCGGATATATCATATTCTCCTTTAGTCTTTTCCAAAACAACATTTGACAACAATACAGTTCTTGGATTTTGAATAGAAGCCACATCCATTAAAGGCTCTTTCAACAAAAAGAAAACTACAAGGAAGGCAGGAATCAAACAAATCAAAACGGTTAGAAAACGCAGGCTTTTCTTTTCTTCTTTATGATTTGACAAAATCATTCCTGCAACAAATGACATAATGATAATAGCTGCTAACGAGACTAAAATCTGTACATAATTTGTATAAACCAAACCCAGTATGCCTTCTATTAATTGACCTTGATTTTCCGGAACAAAATAAAAATAATACGCACCATATCCAGCAGCTGCCAATAAAACCAATAACAATAATACAATCCATAGCCACTTTATCTTGCTTGGCGCATTTGCTTTCTTCATTTAGTTTCCTCCTGTTCTTATTTTAACTTTTCACGAAGTCTTTTTTCTACATCGATCGGATCAGCCTGTCCTTTTGAACACTTTATGACCTGCCCTACCAAATAAGATAAAGCACGTTTTTTTCCATGTCGATAATCATCAATACTTTTTTGATTATTCTGACAAACTTGTTCGATCCAGTTTTCGATCATCTGCGAATCAGGACGTTGCCGAATAGCTTTTTCAACTTCCTTTTTGACATCTTTTCCTTTTAAAAGATCAAATATCCATTCACGAATTTTAGACATAGAAAAATTTTCTGCTCTTTGATCAATGACCCATGCGAATGCCACTGGGTCTATGTCACACAAAGATACTTCATTGTTTTTTATCCAGTTTCGAATATCACTTAACAAGATATGAAGCACATCTTTTTTTCGTTCTGTATATTTTATAACGGCAAAATAGAAATCCGTCAAATCTTTTTGTCCAAGTAAACTTTGCGCTTGTCGATCCGGAATGCCCTGTTTTTTCAAAAGATCTAATATTTCTTCTGGATATAACGGACGTTTATCTATTATATCCTGAATCCAGTTTTTATCTAAATGAAACGCTGGTAAATTTGGTTCTGGAAAATAACGATAGTCTTTTTGTGTTTCTTTTTTACGAAGTAATACGGTTGTTTTTGTCTTTTCATCAAAACGACGTGTCTGACTATCAATTTTTTTATTCTGGTTTAAAAGAGATGTCTGCCTTTCAATCTCGTATTCTAATGCCTGACGAATATGAGATATAGAATTGATATTCTTTATCTCCACTTTTTCTCCCAGCAAAAAAGCATCTTTACTTAAAGAAACATTGATATCACATCGAAGTTGTCCTTTATCCATTCTTCCTTGACTTATACCAAGATATATTAATCGTTGTTGAAGAGCTTTAACATAGGCACAAGCCTGATCGATCGAATGAATTTGAGAACTACTGACAATTTCTAATAAAGGTATGCCACACCGATTAAAATCAATTTTTGTACTTTGTGCTGTATGAATCATCTTTGCGGTATCTTCTTCTAGATGTACACGCTCAATTTCTACTTTTTCTCCATCGATGATAATAAAACCATTTTTGCCTAGTGGATGAAACTGTTGCGTAATTTGAAACCCTTTTGGAAGATCTGGATAAAAATAATTTTTTCGATCAAAACGCAAGATCGGATCGATTGTACAATGTAAAGCCTCGCAGGCAAGAATACCATATTCTACTGCTTTTTTATTGATGGTCGGCAAATATCCAGGCAAAGCCAGATCAATGATATCCAAGGATGTATTGGCATCTTGATCTTGTACGATGTAAGCTGAAGAAAACATTTTTGTCTTTGTTGCCAAAGCACAATGAATCTCAATTCCTATATGTATTTTATACATATTGCATCTCCATAATAATACTCTGCAAATCGTTTGCAGCTTTAAACAAGGTTGTCTCCATACATGGTTTAGCTGCCAAATGAAGGCCAAAAGGAAGACCATCTTTTTTCCCAAAAGGAATAGAAATAGCAGGATATCCAGAAAAATTAGAAAGTTTCAAGTAAGACAGCGCTATTGAAGAGTTTTCTTCATATTCTGTAAGCAATGGAGCAATGTCTGGTGTGGTCAAAGAAATAATGATATCCACTTCCTTAAACATAAATGCATAAGCATCCACTATTTTTCTTCGTATTTTGTGTGCTTTGATAAAAAGACGATCCTGGTTTTCTTTATGAAGTGCATATGCTCCTGACATAAATCTTTTTTTAACTTCCAGGGAAAATCCTGATGCTCGTGTTTCTTCTATGCTTTCTTCTCGCCTTTGCCATCCAAAACGAAGACCATCTAAGTTGGCATGGTTGCTGCAGGCTTCTGCGTTGGCAATAACTGTATATACTGAATCTATCAGTTCTAAAAGATCGTGTGGCATATAGACACGTTTTACTTCCATTCGTTTTTCAATATGGTCGATTAAAATCTGTAATTGTTTTTTTAGATATGGATCTGCATATTCGATCAAAGAATCAAATACACCTAATTTAAATTTTCTTTGCATCGTTTTAGAATCTTCTTCTAAAGATTTCGGTAAATACGTCATAAGGTCATATGGATCTTGTCCTTGTAAAACATCATAAAGAATTTGAGCCTGTTGTAGTGTTTGTGCAATAATACCAACTGTATCCATAGAACTGGCATACGGTACAATACCAAAACGAGAAATTTTTCCATACGTTGGCTTAAGCCCCACCAGTCCAGTATAGCTGGCCGGTTTTCGAATACTATCACCGGTATCGGTTCCCACCGCAACATCAGCACCATCACAAGCGACCAATGCAGCACATCCACTACTGCTTCCTCCTGTAATTCGTCTGTCATCCCATGGATTGATCACAGGTCCATGTATATCATTATTTCCTGAACCGCCCATACCTAATTCATCCATAGCAGTCTTGGCAACAATACAGCCTCCCGCCTGTTTTATCTTTATTACTATTGTTGCATCATATGGGCTTTTATAACCTTCCAATATTTTAGAACCTGCCTGTAAAGGATAGTCTTTTAAAGAAATACTATCTTTTAAAGCAATTCGCAAGTTTTTCAAATTTCCTTGATCCTGGATCTCAGGTACAACAAAAGACACAATTGCCTGTGTCTTTTGTTGCGCTAATTCACATTGTTTTATTACGTTTTCTTTTATTAGGGGCATCATTTCACCACCCTGGCCATTTCTATATACCCATCTTCTACATATTTCGCATTTTCTAAAGCCTCTTCTTGTGTCAAGATCTGTATCTGATCTTCTTTTCTAAAAATAGGCTCTGTATCAAAGCAGCGAACCATCGGCTCTACATCTGTCGTATCTATTTTTGAAAAAGCAAAAGCAATTTCTTCCATCTTATGCAATTCTTCTTCTATTTCTTCATATTGTGGATCCGTTATTTCAATACGGACCTCTTTTTCTAATGCTTTTATGATATCTTTTTTCATACGCTTACTGCATGGTCATCACATGGACCTCATCACTGCCAGAATCCTTTGACATCATCGCGTATGTACCTACATCCGTTATAATTTCCACCTTATAAGTACATGTAGCTTCTGTAAAAACGTCTAATTTTTCACTGGCCGCTTGTGTAATCGCCAAAATTTCACTGGCAGTCTTCCCATGTGCTGTCAAAGTCATGTTCAACTGTATTACTTTATCATCTTCTACAGTGGCTTCTCCAACCAAATATGAATAATCGACAAGAACGCTGCTGAGCTCATTTTGATATTCCGCAAATTGAGCAGCCATATCGGCATCTACATCACTAAAGGCAGAACCAGGTACTTCGATCCAAGTTAGATCCAACTTTGAGAATTCCCCCTGCGCTCCTTCAAAATAACCTTGATAAATATAAGAACCTAAACCATCAGATGCATTATCCAAAGAAAAACATGCTACATAAATCGGGACATTGGAAGTAATAGAATTAAAACGTTCCCGCATATAGCTGACCAAATGTCCTGAAGTTACTTCCAGATAATTCTGCATACGACTCTTAGTTATTTCTACAGTTTTTCCATTTTCATCTTCCAGGGCATCATTTACCACCATGGCAATTGAAATCCCCTGCAGTTCATCATCTGCATACCAATCCAATTCATAGAGATCTACTAGAATCACAGCCCCGCTTACTGTTCCGTTTCCAGTATTAAATCCTTCATCTGGACTGGGATTTAAACCATTAGGATTTTCATCACGATTTGTTCCTAATAATCCTCTGGAGCCATCTGTCGCATCTAATTCATCATAATCAAGAAATTCCTGAGTTTTATAAGCTACTTTTGTACAAGGAAAATACGTTTTTGAAAGATCCATCAAACCTTGTTCCATGCGAAACCGTGTTTCTGTATCTCCCATCAATGAAGCATGTTTGATTCGTGCATCACTACTTTCATAAGGTTGAATTGCCGCATATTCTTCTTCACCAATTGGATTTAACTGATTTGAATTTGATACAGAACTACATCCACAAAGCAATACCAATGTCATAAATATACATAGACTATTCTTCCAATGCATTTGAGACCTCCTGTACAAATTCTTCTTCACTCATCAAGCTTACACCTAAATTTCTGGCTTTATCCAACTTAGATCCTGCTGCAGTACCATAAATGACATAATCTGTTTTTTTGGAAACAGAGCCTGATACATTAGCTCCTAATGATTCCAATATTTTCTTGGCTTCTGTACGCGTATAGTGTTCTAAAGTACCAGTTAATACAACCGTCTTATTACTGAACAAAGAAGCATGTACCTCTTCTTTTTCCTGTTCCATGTTCAGTCCTTGTTGTTGTAAGACCTGGATTAAATGAATATTCTTTTCTTCCTGAAAGAAGGCAAGAATGCTCTCGGCCGTAATTTGTCCTATATCACGAATTTCAACCAATTCCTCTAAGCTCGCTTTTCTTAAATTATCCATGGTACCAAAATGCTTAGCCAAAATCATAGCTGCTTTCTTTCCCACCTGGCGAATACCTAAACCATACAATAAAATGCCTAATGGCTGTTTTTTACTTTCTTCAATAGTCGCAAGCATATGATCTACCGACTTAACCTGATAGCCACGTTTTTCTAATAATTGTTGACGATGTTCTTTTAAAAAGTATATATCTTCAATAGAATTTAAAAAGCCAAATTCATGTAACTGCTCAATTTTTTTATCACCTAAAGAGTCAATATCCATCGCATCACGAGAAGCAAAATGAATCATACTTTCGACAACACGAGCCGGACAATCTTGATTGATACAATAATGAGCCGATTCTCCTTCTAAACGTACTAATTTAGAACCGCAAACTGGACATTCTTTAGGAAATACATAGGGTTTTTGCGTACCATCTCGCCTTTCTTTAATACTGCTGACAACTTCCGGAATAATTTCGCCAGCTTTTCGCACAACGACTATATCGCCAATGCGCAAATCTTTAGAAGCAATCATATCTTCATTATGCAACTGCGCTGCACTGACTGTAGTGCCAGCTACTCGTACTGGCTCTAATACCGCATTCGGTGTGATTTTTCCTGTTCGTCCCACTGTAATAGTAATATCTTTTAAACGTGTCTGTACTTCCTGCGCCGGAAATTTATAGGCAGTCGCATAACGAGGTGCTTTGGCAGTGGATCCTAAACGCGCTTGATCTGGTAGACTGTTTAGTTTGATGACCATCCCGTCAATTTCATAGGGCAGATCTTCTCTTTGTTCATGGATCGATTGAATAAAATCCCAAATCTGAGCTGTATTGTGACAAACTTTACGTAACGGATTCACTCTAAAATGCATTTGTTCCATCTTTTCTAAAGCTTCTTCTTGTGTGAGAATGCCAAAATCTGCGGCATTTTGAAAGTAATACCAATAGGCATCCAACTTTCTTTGGGCACAAATGGAAGAATCTAATTGTCGAATGGAACCGGCCGCCGCATTTCTAGGATTGGCAAACAAAGCTTTACCTTCTTTTTCTTGTTTCGCATTCAAATCTTCGAAACTTTTTTTAGGCATATAAACTTCGCCACGAATCTCTACATGTCTTGTTTCCTCAATATACATAGGAATGGATCCTATTGTACGGATATTATTTGAAACATCTTCTCCCACAAAGCCATCACCTCGCGTTACGGCTCGTGTAAAATGGCCATCATCATACAATAAAGACATAGCCAAACCATCATATTTACACTCTACGACAAATTCAGGATTTGGCACACTTTCCTGGATGCGCTGTACAAAAGCTTGAATTTCTTCATAATTGAACACATTGCCCAGCGATAACATCTGTGATTGATGCTCTACCTTTTCAAAGCCATCCAACACAGCTCCAATAATACGCTGACTAGGCGAATTCGGATCATAAAATTCCGGATGTTTTTCTTCCAAAGCCATCAATTCCTGCATCAAGCGATCATATTCTTGATCTGAGATACTAGGTTTATCATAAACATAATATTCAATAGAATATGTTTCTAAAAGTTTTCGTAATTCTTCTATGCGTTGTTGATCATTCATACATTTCACCATCTGTATTATAACACGACTTTATGCTTTGCCTTTTTGATTGAAGGATGTAAAGCATTCAATTTCTTGATACCGTAAGGATGTTTAAAGGCAATCGTTGCGATATTATTCTCTAACTTTAATACGATACCCTCTCCAAAAACCGCATGCGTCACACGATCTTTGACCTTAAAAGGCGCTTTTGATTTCTTAGACGGAATACCAATAGAAGCTACCTGATGTTCTTCACGTTTTACTTCTTTTTCTTTTCCCTCTTGATATGTACAATTTTCAGGAATTTCCATGATAAAACGACTTTGTACTTTATATTTATCTAACATATAGCTATAACCTGTATTCCACGTAATATACAAATGTCGCTTAGCTCGTGTCATCGCCACGTAACAAAGTCGTCTTTCCTCTTCCAGTGCTTTTCTTCCTCCTTCATCCATTGAACGAGTACTTGGGAAAACACCATCATTAAAATTAACCACAAATACTGTATCAAATTCCAAACCTTTAGCAGAATGTACAGTCATCAGCGATACACAATTTGCACTTTCTTCATTGGCCCGAGAAGTAAAGAGACTTACTTCCTGTAAATAACTTTCTAATGTCATTTCTGGGTCTTCCTGCAAACTCTGTGCAATATCGCTTTTGAGTTCTTTTAAGTTTTCTAAACGATCTTCTTCATTTTCTTCTTGTAACATTTTTTTATAGCCGCTTTGTTCTAAAACATAATCCAGAAAATCCTCTAAAGAAAGATTATCTCTTTGCCGTCTTAAATCTTCAATTAAGCTCACAAAAGAAGAACACTTTTTAATGATAGAGCCAGAAATCTGCTGTGGATCTTTTAATACTTCATATAAATTAATACCACGTAAAGTTGCTTCTTCACGCAAATTTTCAATGGACTTTTGTCCGATACCACGTCTTGGTTGATTGATTACACGAAGGACTGCCAAATCTAAAGATAACTGTTTAGGATCACTTTCTTCCGGTTTGGTACATAGTTTTAAATATGCCAATGCATCTTTGATTTCCTGTCGCTCATAGAAACGAATACCGCCATAAATACGGTACGGAATAGAAACCGTACGAAGAACCCGTTCAAAAGAACGAGAAGAAAAGTTAGAACGATATAAGATGGCCATATCTTTATAATCTGTTCCATTGCGATGTTCTTCCTGAATCTTTTTTGCCACATATAATGGTTCTTCATTATCATCAACACAAGTATGTAAAACTATTTTGTCCTGTCCTGGAATTTGGGTAAAAAGATCTTTCTTGATACGATCTTCATTATATTGAATCAAAGCGTTGCTGGCATCAAGGATCGGTTGTGTTGAACGATAATTTTGATCCAAAATCACGCTTTTACAAGGCTGAAAATCTTTATCAAAGCGCAATATGATATCGACACTGGCTCCACGCCATGTATAAATGGTCTGATCAGGATCTCCTACCACACATAAAAAGGCATGCTTTCCTGTTAACATACGAATGATCGAATATTGAATAGGATCGACATCCTGAAACTCATCCACATGAATATAATCTAAACGATTTTGCCATTTTAAACGAACCGATTCTTCCGTCTTTAACAGATGATATGCTTCTCGAAGAAGATCATTAAAATCCATGGCTTTCATTTCCTTACGCTTTTCTTCATATTTTTCATAAATATGTGCAATATTTTCCTGTTCTTTCGTAAAAGCCATTTCTAAAGCTTGTACCGGACTAAAATCCTCACTTTTATATCCGGAAATCATACCTAAAACTTTGTTCATATTTAATTCTTTGATGTCCAAATCCATAGCTTTATAAATCGGTCGAAGGATCTGTTTTTGATCATCACTATCCAATATTGTAAAAGAGCGAGGATATCCGATCGCGTCCGCATCTTCACGTAAAATACGTACACATAAAGAGTGAATCGTTGAAATACGCACAGCCAATGCCTCTTTTCCTAATTGAGCCATCAGACGTTCTTTCATTTCATTGGTTGCCTTGTTTGTAAAAGTAATGGCCATGATTCGATTTGGAAATACTCCACATTCTTTAACCAAATAAACGATACGAGCCATCAATACACGTGTTTTTCCACTACCGGCCCCAGCGATGATTCGTACGTGCGAATCCGTAATCGAAGCCGCTTCTCTTTGTTTACTATTTAATGTTTCTAAAATACTCATTTTCTTCACCTCGATTATTTTATCATGGACACTGTAAAAGAAAAAGAAAGGTTACCGAAAAGAAAGAGAGATCAAAGTAAATCTTTGATATTTTTACTAGACCCACAAAAGATCTAATTGTCTATTCTTTAAAAATCTAAACCCAATAACATATCAGTCTATCAAATTAACTCATAAAATTATGTACATCTCGAATCTGGCTTATCACAAAAACATTTCGTTGAATTTATCTCGAATAAGTCATTTTGATTCATTAAAATTTACATATCAAAAATATTAAATACTTCGATTAAAAAAATTAATGATTTTATCAAATTTTATCGTATTTAATATTGGAGGTGTATTAAATTGAATCGTTATGACTTATGTTTAAAAGAAATCTTTAAAAACAAAAAACGCTTTGCGGATTTATTTTCCTATGCTTATTTTAATGGACACCAAATTTTGGATGCCGAAAAACTTATAGCTTATGACAACGAATCTCATCATGATTTAGGTTTTCGTCGTGAAAGAGATTTAGTCATGCTCTATGATCAAAAGTTCTTTCTTCATTTAGAATTTCAAATGAAAAAAGATCCTTATATGCCGGTACGTATTCTTAACTACAAATATGCCGGCATCCACGAACAAACAAAAACAAACAATCATTTTCATCGCCTGTATCCTGTTTTATCTCTTACGCTTTATATGGGACAATCTAAATGGAACACACATAAACGATTATACGAATGTTTAGATGTCTCTAGTCTCAAACAAACAGAGATTCCAGATTATGAAATAGTTTTGTTTGATATTCATAGTGATTCAATTTGTTTTATGGATATTTATTTACAGAAATTTTTTAGATTGATACAATATGTGTATCAGGAAAACTGGGAAGGTTTATTACAGGACACATATTTACAAGAGATTGAGGAAGATATTTTTCAAAAGGCCAATGTATTTATTGAACTAGATGAACAATATATACAACACCATATACAAGGAGGTAAAATCAATATGTGTAAAGCTATAGAAAATTTAAAAAAGAAGTGTTTATCTGATGGTTTTAATAACGGTATTCATAAAGAAAAAGAATCCATTGCTTTAAAAATGATACAGGAAGGATTTTCTTTAGACACTATCTGCCATTTAACCAATTTATCTATTTCTCATCTTGAAAAACTACAAACTCACTAAGACGCAGTTTACTAAGCGTCTTTTCTTTATCTATCAAAAAAATGCCCTTGACGGACATTTTATTTACCTTCTTACATTTAAAGCTTTTGTCAAAGCAACATTGGCTACAACCGCAACGATGATTTCTGGAATCGCATTGGTCAAAATAACTGTTCCCATCGCAGCCATCAAAGCACTTTGTGCAACACCGATAGCTTGAGCATAAGGTGCTGCATAAAATAAAAGAATCAAACCCAGCACACCCGCTGTATGTAGAGCGGTAGCTATTAAAGCGGCTATAGCAGCACTAAAGGAAATAGACTTTCCTTTTTTGATAAGACCATGATATATGACTCCGGCAAGCCATCCTAATAAAAGACGTGGTCCTATCGCAACGATCAAAGATTGAAATCCTCCGCTAAATCCGCCTACTTCCACAAACGGGCTAAACGCAAAGCTAGTAACTGTAGGAGCCATTGTCGCATTGATCACAGAAGTGATCCCAAAGACAAGCCCCATCAGCACACCATATTTTGTCCCCATTGTACAAGCACAGACGATAACAGGCACGTGCATCAAGGTAGCACTCAACACTCCAATGCGCAAATAGCCTAAAGGTGTCACCAAGAGCACAACTTCAATCGCTAAAAAAAGCGCCAGCATAGTCAGACTTTTAATCTGGTTTGATGTTTTTGACATATTCAATTTTTCCTCCTACTCTCGTTCCTAAAGATACGATGTATACTAAAAACATTCATTTGGAATTATCAATTATAGTCTTTCGATCTATATTGTCCAAAACTATATGAATTATAAAAAAATGACAGGTATAATGCAACCCCTGTCATTTGATTTAAGTCGTTTTAAAATGAACTTATGATTTTTTCTGCGTTTTCATCCAAGAAGATGTTTGAGCTCTGATGAAATTTACAATATCAAAAATAAACTTTCGTTCATCATTTGACATATTCTTCAGTTCTAAAAAGCCTAACATTAACTGTTTTAAACTGATATCACTCAAGTTTGATACATTTGTAATATCTAAGCGATCCAAAATTGAAAAAATGAGATCAATATACTCTTTCTTCTCCTCATCACTTTTCGATAAAAGTAAACGATCTACTAATTGTAAACTTTCTTTACTGGTGACAGAAAGTTCTTTGACAGGAATATATGAATCCGTTGTGATTTTCCAACAAAAAGCATCATGTTGAAGAAGACCACTTTCTTCGGCATCCAATACCGCTTCTTTCTCTATATGCTCTAACAAACAGCCAATAATCGAATCTTTCGGTTTATAATTTGTAATTTTAGATAAAACTGGCTCATTTTTTACAGATTCTATAAAAGAAGATCTAAATCCTGGTGCATCAAAAGCTAATATTTTTGTCAGTACATCTGCATATTTTTGCGTTCTAAATGCCGCATACATCGCAAGATTACCACCTTTGGAATGTCCCGTCACATAAATTTTAGGATATATTTTCTTTTTGACCAGTCCAAAAAAAGAACTTGTCTCAGGAATTGTATCCAATACCTCTTCTAAAAAATTTAAGGCCAGTTTATGACAAGGTAATTCGTCCATATAAGTCATTCGCATGTTTTCTTTCCAACCTGTCATGGTACCATCCGTTCCACGAAAGCTGATCAGAATCGTTCCATCAGGCATCAAAAAGGATACAGCTCCAAATTGAATTATCTTTTCTTCATCATAAACTTCCTGATAATGCGTGATATAAACATTTTGATAACGTACCATATCTTGTAGTTCCATAACAAGATTCGGTATATTTTTGGAAAAACAAAATCGTGCTTCCATCTCTTGTGATGTATGTTTTTTAAAATACGACTGACATGCTTCTGATAGACGAATAGGATCTTTGTCGGCAATATGTGTCCAATCCACATACGATAATTCAGTCAAGATCAAAAGATCGACCCAGTTTAAAGGTCGAAATGAAAACGGAATATCTTTACGCAAATGTACATAATTCAATATATTTTCCATATTAAGCACCTCGTTTTTCATACATTTGAGCATATTCTACATATTCCTGTGCATTCTCTAAAATTTGCTCAATCTGTTGCGGGCTCACTGGATGACTAACTTTTCCCGGGCATCCTAAAACTACTGAACCCTCCGGTATCTCTTTTCCTGGCGGCACCAAAGCCCCAGCTCCAATGATGGAATGTGTACCAATTCGTGCTCCATCCATAATAGTTGCACCCATTCCAATCAGTACTTCATCTTCAATAGTACACCCATGTACGATCGCATGATGACCAATCGTAACTTTATTGCCAATCGTTAACGGATGTCCTTTGGAACAGTGTAATACCGCATTATCTTGTACATTTGTTTGTTCACCAATACAAATCGTGTCGCTGTCACCACGAACAACGGTACCAAACCAAATACTTGATTTGCTTCCAATTTTTACATCTCCTGTGATTGTTGCGTTTGGTGCTTTATAGTATAACGATTTGGGTTTCTGGATATCCTTGATCAACCAAATCACACCATGCCATGCATCAAATTTAAAGCCACATTCCGGTAAAGCCCCGCTATATTGATAGCCATGTTTCTGATGAAAGGCAACACTTTTATAATTGGTATCTGTAATGCACGCAATTAACCAGCGATATCCTTTTTTAACACATGCCTTTTCTAATGTCTCCAATAAAGAATCCGCCAATCCAAAATGAGGCCCTTTTTGAAAATAAATCGTAACTTCCATACAGAATCGATAAGCTGCTTTAGAAAAAGCCGGATGCACATACGCATAACCTATTACCTGATCATCATGACAAGCCACAAAAACCGGATACTGTTGGGCTATTTCTTCAATCTGTGATTTATATTGCGTATAAGACATTGGCTCTAAATCGAAATTATAAGCTGTTGTCTTAACATAATAAGCATAAATATCATACATTACCGCTATATCGGCAACTTCAAATGCTCGAATGGACATAGACCATTCCTCCTTTTTGTTTATTATACAGGACAAATTGTTATCTGCATAAAAAAACAGATCACGAAACCATGATCTGCTCCAAGCCTTCAAATTGAAGGTTATAATAACGAGCGTATATCCCGCCCTTTTTCATCAATTCATCATGCGTTCCTCGCTCTTGCAGTCCGTCATGATTAATGACTACGATTTCATCGGCATTTTTAATAGTCGATAACCGATGTGCAATTGTAATACAAGTACGATCTTTACTTAATTCTTCTAAAGATTTTTGAATAATTCTTTCACTCTCATTATCCAATGCACTTGTAGCCTCATCTAAAATCAAGATTTTTGGATTCTTTAAGAAAACACGAGCAATGGAGATACGCTGTTTTTGCCCTCCGGATAAACGCGCTCCTCTTTCTCCTACAAAAGTATCATATCCATCAGGTAAAGATAAAATAAAATCATGAATATTGGCTTTTTTGGCAGCTTCTATAATTTCTTCACTTGTCGCATTTGGTTTTCCATAAGCAATATTCTGTTCAATGGTTCCCGCAAATAAATAGACATCTTGTTGCACCAGACCAATTGCCTGTCTAAGGCTTTTAACTTGTAGATCTCTGACATCTATTCCATCTACTAAAATTTGACCACTTTGAACATCATAAAAACGAGGAATCAAAGAACATAAAGTCGTCTTTCCTGAACCACTTGGCCCAACCAAAGCTACTTTTTTACCAGCTGGAATATCCAGATTTACATGCTCTAACACGGATTCTTCTTTATTATAAGTAAAAGAAACATCTTTAAAAGAAATATCTCCATGCACATTTTCTAATGGTTTTGCATTGGGCAAATCCTGTATATCCGGTACTTCTTTCATCACTTCTTCAAAGCGTTTAAAACCAGAAAAACCTTTTTGAAGCATTTCAGTAAACTCGATTAAAATATCGATAGGAGCCACAAAAATATTGACATATAACGCAAAGGTTGCCAATGTCAAAGGGCTTAAATTTCCCTTAGCTACAAAATAGCCACCGCCGACTAATACAGTGATATATAAAAGCCCCTGAAAGAAGTTATTCATGGAATAATAAGTCCCCATAACTTTGTAGTTTCGTTTTTTAGAAGTCAAAAACTCATTGTTGGAATGAGAAAACTTCTCACGTTCAATATCTTCATTGGTAAAAGATTGTACGACACGAATTCCAGACAAGCTATCCTGTAAGGCGGCATTTACATCTCCAATCTTTCTTCGGTTATCCATAAATGTTGCACGCATTGACTTATTTTGCGTATAGCTAAAGATCAACATTATTAAAGTCACTATAAACAACAACAGTGCCAAAGGCCAGTAAATCAAAGATAAAATGACAAAAGATCCAACGATTTTGATCAAAGAAATAAAAAGATTTTCTGGTCCATGATGAGCAAACTCACAGATATCAAACAAATCACTGACGACTCTTGACATCATGATTCCTGTATTGTGCTTATCATAATAAGAGAAAGAAAGCCTTTGATATTGATCAAATAATTCTTTTCGCATATCTCTTTCCATCTGTGCACCCATGATATGACCTTGTGCTGAGACATAATAGCGACACAAAGCGCGAATAATATAAAGAACCAACAATCCTGCCGTCAACCAAACCAATCCTTGTAAAATCTCTACACTTTTTTGGATAAACATCGTATCGGTACAATAGTTCAAGATCAACGGAAACGCTAAATCGATCAAAGAAATCGTTAAAGCACAAAATAAATCAAAAAAGAAGACAAATTTATATGGCTTATAATAACCTATAAAATGTTTAAATGTTTTCATACCATCACCGGGAATCATTATAACAGAACCACACGAAAAAAGAAGCCGTTTTGCACGGCTTCCCATTAATCTTCTTTCTTATGGGCCTCAACGATACGACTGGCTAGTGGTTCTGGCACAGGATCATAACGATCCATTTCCATCGTATATTTTCCAAGACCTTGTGTCATACTTCGTAATTCAATGGAATATCTGGCCATTTCTGCCATAGGAACTTGCGCTTCGATGATTTGATCCCCATCTTCTGGTGTCATACCCATGATAGCACCACGACGTTTATTTAAATCACCAATCACGGTTCCCGTATATTCATCCGGTACGGTTACGACAACATTCATAATTGGCTCTAACAAAATTGGGTGACATTTTGTCATCGCATCTTTAAAAGCCAGTCTTGCGGCCAACTTAAAGGCCATTTCACTAGAATCGACATCATGGTATTTTCCATCTGTCAAAGTTGTCTTGATATTGACCATCTTATAGCCAGCCAAACTTCCTTCTTCACAACATTCTCTTAAACCATTTTCAACGGCCGGGAAGTATTGTTTTGGTACAGCTCCACCAAAGACTTTTTCATCAAATTCCATTTCCTCTACATCTGGATTTGGCGCAAAATCTACAAATACATGTCCAAACTGTCCATGTCCACCAGACTGTTTTTTATGACGACCTTCCCCTGTTGCACTCTTAGTAATCGTTTCACGATAAGTTACTTTAGGATCTGCCAGTGTAACTTCTGCCTTATATTTATTTTTTAATTTGTTTAAGATCACATCTAAATGCTGATCGCCAATACCATATATTACCGTTTCTTTGGTTTCCGCATTATTGATAACTTTAAATGTTGGATCTTCTTCCACTAAACGTGCTAGACCATTGGAAAGTTTATCTTCATCATTCTTTGTCTTTGGAAAAATAGCCTGCCCAAACATTGGTTCATCAAAATCAATTGGAGCGGCTATCAACAATTTTCCTTTTTCGCATAAAGTATCATTTGTTTTCGTATTTTGAAGTTTTACCAAAGCACCAATATCTCCGGTGAATAATTTACCAGCCGCTGTTTGATGTTTTCCTTTAATGATATAGATAGAACTAATTTTTTCTGGTTTTCCATTATTGGCATTAACAAGTGTAGAATCTGAATTCAATACTCCACTTAACACTTTCAAATAAGAAATACGTCCAACAAATGGATCCACGATCGTTTTAAAAACCTGTGCTGTCAACGTCTCTGTTTCTGATGTCAACAACTCTACTTTTACACCATTTGGTGTAGTAGCCGTGTACATTCCTTTTTCGGAATACGTTGGAAAATAAGAAATGATCAGATCCATTAAACGCTGAATACCAATCGATTGTGTAGCACTACCAGAGAATACAGGACAGATTTCTCCATTACGTACACCAATACGAACCCCTTTTGTCAATTCCGCATCACTAAACTCTTCTCCGGAAAAGAATTTTTCCATCAAATCATCATCACCCATCGCAACAGCTTCGGCAATTTGATCTTTATACATGCTGATTTCATCTTTCATGTTTTCTGGAACAGGTTGCGGTGTATCGCTTTGAGCATGTTCTCCTTTATAATACCAGGCTTTATTTTTGATGATATTTACAGAACCAACGACTTCACCGTTTTCCACAATAGGAACTTCAAAAGGAATGATAGATTTTCCAAATTCTTCATGAAGCAAAGTATAAGCATCATTAAAGCTAGTATTTTCTTCATCTAATTTATTGATAAAGAATATTGTCGGTTTTTTAGCTTCTCTGGCTTGTTTAAATGCTAATTTTGTTCCTGACTCCAATACATCTTTGGCATTGGCTACAATAAGACAACTATCACCTACCGCAAAGCCGGCTTGTTTTTCACCGACAAAGTCCAAATAACCTGGTGTATCGATAAAATTGATCTTACAATCTTCCCATTCAATCGGAACGATAGAAGAATATACCGAAATGCCTCGTTTGATTTCTTCGGCATCAAAGTCAATCATACTACTGCCATCGCTTGTCTTACCAAAACGATCGGTTGCTTTTGTGTAATATAACATAGCTTCCAAAACACTGGTTTTCCCAGCGCCGCTATGACCAATCACACTAACGTTGCGTACCTCTGAACTTAAATAATCTCGCATAGTCAGATCCTCCTATCGTAAGATTGGCTCCAATTGAGCACGACAGTGTTCTCTGACATAATCCAGAGCCGTATTTCCTTGTTTATCTTGCATATCTTTATCGGCACCATAGGATAATAATTTTTCAACAAGGCTTGGATATCCTCCATAAGCAGCACGCATCAGTGCTGTACATCCATTATTATCAAATAAATTCACATTGGCATTTCTTTCCAATAAAATAGAGATTGTATCTCGTTTAAAGGCAATACAAGCTTCCATCAAAGCTGTACGTCCTACTTCATCCTGGGCATTGATATCTGCACCGGCATCTAATAAAACTTGTACACAACGATCCTGTCCTAACAAAGCAGCACGCATCAAAGCCGTACGTCCTCTATCATCTTTGGCATTGACATCAGCACCAGCATCTAACAATGCTTTACAAATGGTTTTATTTCCTTTTTTGGCAGCTCCCATCAAAGCAGTCTTTCCCTTATTATCTACCAAATTTACATCCGCTCCGTTATCGATCAATACTTGTACAACATCTTTTCGATCTCGTTTAGCAGCTCGCATCAAAGCCGTTCTTCCATCTCCGTTTTGATAATTCACA
Source organism: uncultured Faecalicoccus sp. (assembly GCA_902497095.1). Lineage (GTDB taxonomy): Bacteria > Bacillota_I > Bacilli_A > Erysipelotrichales > Erysipelotrichaceae > Faecalicoccus. The sequence goes on along the minus strand of CABVDD010000006.1, from coordinate 43,066 downwards.
TCGGCTCCCGCCTTAATTTGTCCACATACCATTGGGAAATCCCCATTAGCACATGCATCCCAAAATACCTTGTTGAAATTCTGATCCATGATAAGTTCCTCCTTCTATTATGATCTGATCAAATACAGAAAAACTGGAATGCACCCATCCCAGTTTTATCCTCTATAAAAGAAGTGTGAAATTACTTTGACATTTTTAACAACGCTATCTTTTGTCATTTTCACCACTTCCTTTGTTTGATTGGATTATATCAAAATCACAATAAATGACAAATCAATAGCCAAGAAAGACAATTCTATGACCAAACAAGACACCTAATAACCAAACAAGGTGTCTAATTCTTCAAGACTAGTAACAAAATGTATATTCTGGATTCCTTCTTTATCTAAGAATCCTTCTTTGACCATTATATCCAATTGTGATTTTAAGGCATCATAATAGCCATCTAAATTATATAAAACACATGGATATTTCAACTGGTCTAAACGTACCAAAGAAATAATTTCTGCAATTTCTTCTAATGTGCCAGGTCCTCCAGGTAAGGCAATAAAACCTTGTGAAAGATCAATCATTTTTTGTTTTCTCTGTGACATCGTATCCACCATATATTCTTCATCTAAATGAGCATACAATTTTTCGATCTTTAAAAGAAATCGAGGCATGACACCAATGATCTTACCATGACCGTGATAAACCGTATCCGCCAACAATCCCATTTGTCCCTTACTGCCAGCCCCATAAACCAATGTATTTTCATGCTTGCAGATCCATTGACCTATTGATTTTGTCAATTCAGAATATTTTGGATCTTTGCCAGTACTAGAACCTAAATAAACGGCAATATTCATATTTGTTCCTCCTTGCCTGTGTTTACTATACCATGAAGTTATTCAAAAGTATCTTTATACACTTAAAAAGACTGTGTAACACAGCCTTTACTTTAACACAAAACTAACTTGTCCTTTCAGCTTATCCACCGATTCACAGACCACTTTAACTTTTTGTCCGATCGTATAAACTTTCTTTCGATCTTGTGAAATCAAACGAGAAGCCACTTCATCAAAATCAAAATAATCATTTAAAGAATGTATAGGGACAAGTCCTTCTACCGTATTTGGTAATTCCACAAAGAATCCAAAATTATGAACACTGACAATATTGCCTTTAAATGTCTGACCAATTTTATCTTCCATATATTCAGCACATTTATAATCGTTTACTTGTCTTTCTACACTCACTGCATCTTTTTCTTTTCCAGAAATATAAAAAGCCTGTCTTTCACATTTCGTAAGATCGGTATTTTTATCTTTTTTCTGATGTAAGAAAAGATATTTACGTAACATTCTATGTACGACAAGATCGGCATAACGACGTATTGGTGAAGTAAAATGACAATATTCATCCAAAGATAAACCAAAATGTCCTAAACAACTCGCATCATATCTTGCCTTCTGCATAGCTCTTAAAGCCACATAACTTAAAACATCACAAAGGGATGGATCGGTAATGGATGTCAAAAACTGTTGTATATCTTTTGTCGTAACATCATCGGGATAAAAAGATGTTTTGATACCTAATGAATGAGCCAGTAAAGTCAGATGTGAGATTTTTTGTGGATCTGGTGTTTCATGTACACGATAAATTCCAGGTATCTCACATGTATTTAAAGTATGAGCCACACAGACATTTGCCAAGATCATCGCTTCTTCGATCATCTGTTCGGCAAATCCGCGTTCTCTACATTGCACATCGATGCATTTTCCTTCTTCATCCAATATCAACTTCGGTTCTTTTGTATTAAAATCAATGGTTCCTCGATCATAGGAGCGTGCCTGTAACAGTTTAGCACAAGCTTCAAAATGATATAACAAGTCTTTGATATCGTCATATTCTTTTTGAATTTGTGGATCCGCCTTTAGAAAACGATTAACTTTGGCATACGTACAACGACGATTAGAATGAATCAGACTTGGTACGATCTTATGATGTAAACAATGCCCCAAAGAATCAATATCCATGATACAGCTTATCGTGCAACGATCAACCCCTGGATTTAAAGAACAGATACCATTACTTAAGGCAAATGGAAGCATCGGTACCACGCGATCTGCTACGTAAATGCTGGTTGAGCGAGCAAATGCTTCCTGATCGATAGGACTTCCTTCTTTTACATAATGTGATACATCTGCAATATGAACATACAAGCGATAACCTTGCGATGTTTTTTCAATAGAAATCGCATCATCAAAGTCTTTTGCATCATCGCCATCTATAGTAACCGTCATCAAATCACGAAAATCTGTTCGTCCTTGTAAATCACTTTTTTGCACTTCTTTAGGCATCGCATCTGCTTGTGCTAAAACTTTCTCTGAGAAATGTTGACGCACATTGTTAGCTGAAAGTATAGAAGTAATGTCCATACCCTTTTCATATTCATATCCAAGTAATTTCTCGATGCGACACTGTAAAGGATCTGTATATTTTGTAATCACAACCAACGCTTTCATGCGATGTTCAATATTAAATTCATCTAAATTTTGAATTTGAAAAGACGAGTGAAGATCTATATCACTAAAAAAAACAAATTGTCCCTTTCTTCGATAGAAAGTTCCCGTAACTTTTGTAATGCCACGAGAATAGATATGAATGATCTCATTTTTCTTTTTAGAACAATGCACCAACACTTCATCTTTATCAAAGGCATTTCGTCCGTATTTCTTAGGTACATAAACTTTATCTTCCCCATTGGAAACCATAAATTCATACTTTGAAATATCTTTTACTTTGCCTACAACATATTCTTTTTGATCAATACAAAAATATACACTGTGGTTATTACATAAAACTTTTTCATCTTCCAATTCATTTAATGCCTGGATCAATTGAGTAAAATCTTTAGACGATTGACATTTTAATTTGCGCTCTAAATCTCTTATTGTCCACTGCTTTTTCTTTTGGAAACATTCCATTATTCGATCTTTCATTTTATCACCACCAAAAAAAAGACCTTGCAGCCTTTATTAAACGATCTGTAATGCGATTACAAGTGCAAAATACAAAATTCCACAAATCAATGTAGCACGAGAAATAACCTTCTCTGGCCCGCGTTCCTTTTGTACCGCAAACAAGTTCAAATCTCCACTTCCGGTAAAAGCAGCACTTAAACCATCTGATTTTCCACTTTGCAGCAGTACGAGTATAATGATGATACCCGAAAGTACCATTAAAATCACATTTAAAATATCTTCCATTTTATCCACTCTTCCTTATCAAGTCTCATTATAACATAAACGAATCAAAAGAAAAGTCCAAACAGTCCAACAGATCCTGAACAATGATATCTGGATGAATGTTTAGTCTTTCTACATCTTTTTTTGTATGCACCCCTGTCTGTACAAAAATCGTTTTGACATGTGCATTTTTACCTAATAAAATATCAGTTTCCAAATTATCGCCAATCAAAATAACATCTTCCTTTTTCAAATGAAAATGCGAAAGACACAGATCCAATATTGGAGTGTGTGGTTTGGCAATATCCGGGCTTTTTTGCGAAGAAGCATATTCAAACATAGCAACGATACTGCCATTACCCATTTCAAAGCCTCCAGGTTTTGCCAAAATGCGATCTTGGTTAGTACCTATCAGCTTGGCACCATTCAACAATAACTGTAACGCCTTTGAATATTCTTTATAATTTGCTTCTTTATTGAGTCCGACAAAGACAAAATCTGGATCTTGATCGGTAATCGTAAATCCTTCATCCAACAAAGCCTGTTTCATACCTTCTTTTCCAATATAAAATGCCTTGTTTCCTTGGTAATGTAAACGCACATATTGAACACTTGCCATAGCACTGTTATAAAACTGGTTGGCAGAAATTCCTGTATATCCCATCTGTTCCATATGAGCAACATTTTCTTCACGTGTTCGCATGGAATTATTTGTCAAAAAAAGATACGGAATCTTTTGTTTTTGACAGTGCTCTAAAAAAGTTTTTGCACTTTCTATAATTTGTGTGCCACGATACATCGTTCCATCTAAATCAAAGAGTAAAGTTTTCATATGCCTCCAAAAAAAGAAAGTCTAGTCGACTTTCTTTAAATCCATATAAGGAATCTCTGTCGGTGTTTCACGTCCAAACAGAATCAATAATACAGTAGCCTCTTGTTTTTCTTCATCCATTGCCTCTACAACTCCTTCAGAGTTTTTGAAAGCACCATTTAAAATTTCTACTGTATCACCGACACCAAAATCCACTTGTACATTGATATCTTTGCGTCCTAAACGACGAAGTACAGAATCTACTTCTTCCTGTGCTACCGGAAAAGGTTTAGCTCCCTTTCCAGAAGATCCGATAAATCCTGTAACTCCTGGTGTATTTCGCACGACATACCAAGCTTCATCCGTCATAATCATTTGCACTAATAAATACCCAGAAAACAGATTTCTTGTTTTTTCCACTGGTTTTCCGTTTTTATATTCAATTTCTTTTTCTTCCGCAACCACGATCTGAAATAAGTAATCTTCCAGACCCATGGTACTGATACGACGTTCCAAATTTTCTTTTACACGATTTTCCTGTCCTGCATATGTATTGACTACATACCATTCTTTTTTTAACTCTTCTGCCATGATGTCCCTCCTAAACTATCCAACGATAACCTTTAAAAGACCGCTGGCAACGAGTTCACAAATGAAGAAATAGAAACCAAATAATAAAGTAAATAAAATGACTAACCCACTGGATTTCATCAATCCTTTAAAGCCTGGCCATTCTACCTGCTTTAATTCACGCCAGATTCCTTTGGGAGAATATGTTCTTTCTTTTTTTTCTTTCTTTTCTTTTGCCATAACGATCCCTTTCCTACTTTGTTTCTTTATGTAAAGTATGTTTCCCACATTTTGGACAATACTTTTTAACTTCTAAACGCTGGGTATTCGTTTTTTTGTTTTTTGTTGTCACATAATTTCTGGACAGACACTCACTGCACGTTAAAATTACTTTATCCGCCATTAAAATCACACTCCCACAGCTTATTCAATTTAACACTTCTTATCCATCAAAGTCAAATGAATCTGTGTTTTTTTAGATTTTAAACCGATTTTAACAAGTTTTCAATACAAAGAATCTCTATTTTGTTTCATTATGCCACAAGATCTTCTTCGTCAATAGAACTTAACCATTGCGAAACACTTTTTGTCACTTGAGCAAGACAACCATCTTCAAATGGAACTTTTAAACCAGCTGCTTTGACGATTTTTCGAAAAGGCAAAGTTCCGCCGATCTTGCAAATGCGTTGATAATCTTCAAAAGCTTTTGGATCTTTATTTTCCATACGAGACCAAAACTGCATAGCACAAACTTGTGCCAATGTATAATCAATATAATAAAAAGGTGACATAAATATGTGTGACTGACGCATCCACCAACCACCTCTTTCTAAAATATCGATCTCATCATAATTTTTATGTGGTAAATATTCTTTTTCCAAGCGACGCCATGTATCCATACGCTGCTGATGTGTCATTTCTGGATGGGCATACACTTCATGTTGAAAATGATCGACCAAAACACCATATGGTAAAAATTTAAGACTTCCTGCCATATGGGAATAATAATACCGTTTTGTATCTTCTTCAAAGAAATGATCCATCCATGGATATGTAAAAAATTCCATAGACATAGAATGAATTTCACAGGATTCATAGGTGGCCCAAATACAATCGCTTGGATAAATATCTCTCGATTCAAAAATTTGATAGGCATGTCCTGCTTCATGTGTCAATACTTCGACATCATGTTGTGTCTGGTTAAAATTGGCAAAGATAAAGGGACTTTTGTAGTCAGGCATGAAAGTGCAATACCCTCCGGCAGCTTTACCTGGTTTACTATCCAGATCCAGTAAATCATGCTCAATCATAAAATCAAAGAAAATACCAGTTTCTTTCGATAACTCATGATACATACTCTGTGCTCGTTTCACTAACTCAACACGATTATATTTAGGTGCAGGATTTCCCTGAGAAAATTCTATTTTTTCATCCCAGGCATGTAAAGTATCATAGCCTAAACGTCTTCGTTGACGATCATATAAATCAGTGCATAATGGTACAACATCCTCTAAAATTTGTTGACGATACTTATCCACATCATTTTTATCATAATCATAACGATGCATACGAGCATAGCCTAGTTCTATAAAATTTTTATAGCCCAGCTTTTGTGCCATGCGAGTACGAACCTTGATCATCTGATCAAAAAGTTGCGCTATTTTTTCTTCATGCTTTTCAAACCAGTTCCAATAAGCTAGTAAAGCTTGTTTTCGCACTTCTCGATCAAAAGAATTGGTTTTTACTTCCAAGCTGGATAAATTATAAATTTCACCGTCAAAAGGAATTTTTGCACTGGCAATCAAAGCTTGATAACTTGTCATCAAACGATTTTCTTCCTGCATATCTTCTACAATGGCTGAATCAAAAGCTTTTAAATCCATCTCCTTTTGAAGAAAAAAAGTTTCTGGCAAATTTTGTTTTAGCTCATCTAAGAATTCACTCTCCAGTAATGCCCTATTGATCTTCTCATAGTATTTTTCCAATGTTGGCAATACTGTATCTAAAAATTCCTGTTCTTTTGTATAAAATTCATCACATGTATCGATGGTATGTCGTATTTCCACCAGAGAAACTTGTGTACTTACAAAGCGCCGAATCTCATCTACCTTTTTGATACATTCTTTTACTTTTTCTATATTTGTTGCCTCTTGAATTTCTTTCGCAAGAACTTCTAATTTATTCTGTAACAATGATACATCAATATGATGATACATATATTCTTGAAACTTCATAGCATCTCCTTTCAAAAAAACGCATTCCATGCCCATATAAATAAAGCTAAAATTCCCACTCCCATCAAAAGAATAGGACCGAACACACTAAAAGCGGCAATCAACAGCGCCATCTTATCTCCTTTTTCCAATTTTGTATCTGCATTTGGTTTTATTTCTTTCTTTTCAAATACAGTACGTAATCGTTTAGGCTGACTCATTCAAACTCACCTGCAAAATGACAACGAACAAAATGATTTTTCTCAATTTCTCTATATGCTGGTTCTTTTTGTTTACAAATGTCTTTGGCAAAAGGACAACGAGGATGAAACTTACAACCATTTGGAATATTGACATTACTTGGAATTTCACCTTGAATGACACTTAGTTCTTTTCGCTTTTTGGGATCAGGAATCGGAATTGCCGCAATTAATGCTTTAGTATATGGATGATGCGGATTTTGATACAATACATCTTTGTCAGCTAATTCAACCATAGAACCCAAATACATAACGCCAACACGATCTGAAATATGTTTTACGACAGAAAGATCATGGCTGATAAAAATATAAGAGATCTTTTTTTCTTCCTGCATGTCTTTCATCAAGTTTATGATTTGAGATTGAATAGATACATCCAATGCACTGACTGGTTCATCACAAACTACAAAGCTTGGATTTAACGCTAAAGATCGCGCAATACCGATACGTTGTCTTTGCCCTCCAGAAAATTGATGCGGATATCTGTAACAATAATAACTAGGCAAGCCACAACGATCCATCAAATCCTTTACATAAGCTTCTAATTCTGGACCACGTTTGAAAATTTTATGAGCTAATAAAGGTTCAGCCAAAATATTAAAGACATTCATCCGTGGATTTAGCGATGAATACGGATCTTGAAAAATAATCTGCATGTCTTCTCGTAACTTACGCATTTCTTTTTTATTCTTTTTGGAAATATCTTCATTATGAAATAAGACTTTCCCGCCCGTAGGCTCATAAAGACGCAAAATAGTACGTCCTAAAGTAGATTTTCCACATCCAGATTCACCAACTAATCCAAGCGTTTCTCCTTCATAAAGATCAAAAGTTATATCACCAACTGCTCTTACTGCCGGTTGACCTTCTTTATATTTCCCTTTCTTGATAGGAAAATACTTTTTTAAATGTTTTACTTCTAAAATTTTTTTATTCTCAGGCATGATCTTCCTCCTCATGTAAGAAACACCATACATGGTGGCGACTCTTTATCTTTGTATCTTTTGGTTGTCCTTTTTTACATTTTTCCATCGCGAAAGGACATCGATCCGCAAAATAACAACCCTTTGGCAAATATAATGAATTAGGTACAGAGCCTTCAATTGTTGATAAACGCTCTTCTGTATCCGCCAAACTAGGCATCGATTTCATCAAGCCGATCGTATAAGGGTGTTTGGGATTTTCAAATAATTCATTTACCGGAGCACTTTCCACCACTTTACCGGCATACATGACATTAACATGATCGGCCACCTGAGCTACAACACCTAAATCATGGGTAATCAACATAATAGAAGTCCCTGTTTTTTCTTTTAAACGATTCATCAACGATAAAATTTGTGCTTGTATCGTAACATCAAGAGCAGTCGTTGGCTCATCGGCAATCAATAGTTTAGGCTTACAAGAAAGAGCCATGGCAATCATCACACGCTGACACATACCCCCAGATAATTGAAACGGATAATTATCCACAACTTTTTCAGGGCGGCTGATGCCCACATCATTTAAAAGTTCAATGGCACGATCTCTTGCAGCTTTTTCATCCACATCTTCATGGGTCATGATATTTTCCGCAATTTGATCACCTACTGTAATCACCGGATTTAAAGAAGACATAGGCTCCTGAAAAATCATAGAAATTTCATTTCCGCGGATTTGACGAATTTGTTCATCACTAGCTTTAGTCAAATCCAGACCTTCTTCATCTCTTTCAACATTTCCGGTATATATGATCATGGATTCCGGCATGATTTCACCTGGTTTATCCACTAAGCCTAAAATAGACATAGCCGTCACAGATTTTCCACATCCTGATTCACCGACTATGGCCAATGTTTCATTTTCATACATGGTAAAATGATTTCCATCCACAGCCTTGGCATCCCCATTTTTTGTATGAAAGTAGATACGAAGATCTTTTACTTTTAAGACTTTTTTATTAACAGACATGCAAACCTCCTATCGTAATGCCTTTGGATCAAAAGCATCTCGAATTCCTTCACCAATCAAGTTGATAGAAATAACCGTTAAAAGACACATGATACCCGCCGGTGCCCATTGCCATGGATAATTTAAAAATATTTGTGATTCTCGTGCCAGGTTCATCAAATTTCCCCAGCTCGGCGTTGGTGCCTGTACACCCATGCCTAAAAAAGACAATCCAGCTTCGGTCAAGATAGCACTGGCCATTCCTAAAGTCGCATTGACAATAATCAATGAAAATACATTAGGCATCAAATGCTTAAAAATCTTGGAAAAATCCGATAATCCTAAAGCCTCACAAGCCTGCATAAACTCTTGTTCACGCAATGTTAAAATCTGTCCTCGAACAAGCCTTGCCAAGCCAGGCCAGGAAAGAGCGCCTATGATCAAAGCTACTACTAAAAGTTTTTGTTCCTGCGGCACCCATAACATGATAAAAGAAACCGCAAGAATCATTGGGATAAAAGGCAAAGAATATACGACTTCGGTAAAACGCATCAAAAAGTTATCAATTCGTCCGCCATAAAAACCAGCTATTCCTCCAACAATAGAACCTAGAATCACAGTAAAAGCAGCAGCTAAGATACCTACAAAGATAGAAATCCTTCCACCTAAAAACAAGCGGAAGAATACGTCGCGTCCTTGTTTATCCGTTCCCAAAAGATGTTGTGCACTAGGTCCTAGATTGGTATTTGAAAGATCATAATCATTGACATCTATATTCATAATGATAGGAATCAAGATCACGGAAATTAAAATCGTTAAAAAAATAATCAGACCAGCCATCGCAATGCGATTAGCCTTAAAACGCCGCCATGCTAGAGTCCAAGGCCCAACAACATCTATATGTTCTCCATTTTCTAAGACGATATTTTGTTTTTTCTTCATACAAGCACCTCTATTCCTCTACTTTGATTCTTGGATCGACAAAAGAATAAGCAATATCTGCTAATAAATTTCCCAAGACCATCAACACAGCACTGAAAATAAGGCAGGCCATCGCTAATGAGGTGTCTCGATTATTAATGGAGTCAATCAATACCTTTCCAATACCCGGCCATACAAATACCGTTTCCAGAATAACTGCACCTTAAAATAATGATGGAATATATAATCCCAACAACGTCACAAGAGGAATTCGTGCATTCTTAAACGCATGTCGATAAATGACAACTTTTTCTTTTAATCCTTTAGAGCGTGCCGTACGAATATAATCCATGTTAATGACTTCCACCATGGAATTGCGCACATATCTTGAAAACGTTGCGAAATTACTAAAAGCTAAAACTGTCACCGGTAAAATTGAATGTACTGCTACATCACCAAACATCTGAAATACCGAAGAATATCCAAATGATTTCAACATTGGATCGTACATTCCATTGATTGGCATACCTGGAACATTATTTCCAATAAAGAAAATCAAAATCATGGCAAAAAAGAAAGTCGGTACTGAAATTCCCAATAATGAAAATACCGACCAGAAGTTATCAAAAAAAGATCCTTTTTTTACAGCTTGTCGTATACCTATAGGAATCGCAAACAACAGTGAAATAATCAATGAAAGTGCATTAAGATAAAATGTATTCCAAACATAAGGCCCGATAACATCCGCTACCGGCTTTTTTAACGAAACAGAATTTCCTAAATCACCCGTTACAACACGCCCTAACCATCGTACATATTGTTCCGGAAGACTTTTATCTAATCCCAATCTTTCACGAACCTGTTCCCGTTGTTCTTCAGTTGCTCTAGAACCAGCTCCAAAATATGCGGTCACTTCATCTCCAGGCATGGCTTTAACCGTCCCGAAAATCACAATGGAAATCACCAATAAAACTGGTAATAAAACCACAAGTCGCTTGAGTATATATTTAATCATTTGACTGCCTCCTTACGTATAAATAGAAGAGCAAGTCAAAAGGCTTGCTCTTCTCCTTTAGTTTAGTTTTCAAGACTTACTTGGTCCATTGCCTGTGCCCAGCTATGTACTGAAGATGTATTTAAGTTCTTTACACGTTTATTATAAAGATCAAAATATTGATTTCCATATAATGGGAACCATGCATCCAATTGCGAAGCACGTTCCATAGCCTTTAAATAATTATCTTTAGACACCTCATTATCATTGGTATACATACCGTCATACAAATATTTATCTAACTGTTCGTCATGAATTTGTACATAGTTATCTGGTGAATTACCATAGTAGTTATTGGCATCTGTATCTTGTAGACCGGTATAACCTGTAGCCATAAAGAAGACATCCCATTCAGAAGATTTTTCCGGATTACTTACTGTATCCAACAACGTATTGAAATCCACTGTTGTCTGTTTTAAATCAACGCCAATTTCTTTCCAAGACTTTTGAACCATTGGAATTAACGTATCTAGCACAGAGTTATCTTTGGACAACATCCATTTTACCTCTAGTTTCGTTCCATCTTTATAGCGATATCCATCGTCTCCAACTTTCCAACCTGCTTCTTCCAAAATTGATTTTGCCTTTTCCGTATCAAAGTTATAACTGATTAAACCATCTACCGATTTTTCACCACGGACATACTCACCTAAATTTTCTGATACGGGATTCCAATACACATCAGGAACATAGCCCAATTTAGTGTTTTCTACGACTTCATCCGAAGCATCTTCAAATTTGAAGTAGCTATCTACAAAAGATTGTCGATCGGTTGCATAAGATAAAGCTTGGCGAACAGTATTATCGGACGTTGTATGACCTGAAACTGTATTAAATCCAATAAACCCTTCACCGGCACGGAAATATGAATTATATGTCAAATTGTCATCTTTTGATGCTGCACCAATTTTCTGTTGTTCAATGGTCTGTGCCAAAAGATCAACACTTCCGGATTTTAATTCATCCATTTCTGTCTGTGCATCTGTTGTCTTGATAATAATTTTTTCAACAGAATATTCTCCATCTTTAGCTTCATAGTTTTCATTACGAACAAAAGAAGCACCTGAAGCCTTATCATAAGAGTTTAATTTATAAGGACCGCTACCTAACATATCACTGGTATTAGATTCAATTTCACTTGTATCGCCTTTTTTATAATCAAACTGGTTTGCGCTCATGATCCTTACACTATCGCCAAAAGTTACTAAATTATCTATACGCGGCTTTTTCGCATGAATGATAATTGTTTCATCATCGGGTGTTTCAATACCTGTCAGTTCTGTAGCATCCCCTTGATTGTATTCTTCATAACCAACGATATTTTCCGCATTCATGGCAAATCGACCTGTATAACTAGGATCTGCCAAAATCGTAAAGCTATACTTAACATCTTTACTGGTAACCGGTGTACCATCGGAAAATTTAGCACCTTCACGAATCTTAAAAGTAAAAGTCAATCCACCATCGCTAATTTCCGGCATGTCTTGTGCTAATTCTGGCTCTAGCTCGTTATCAGCGTTATAGCCTAATAAACCTTCATAAACTAAATCAATCGCATAATTATCATAACTACTACTATAATAGGCAGGACTAAACACACCATTTAATTCCTGATTCACTCCCACTTTCAGCGTTTGATCTTTGCCTGAAGAACCGGAAGAGCAGGCAACCAATGTCGTTGCCATAGCAAAAGATGCTAAACCAGCAATCATTCTTCTTTCTTTCATAACTTCCTCCTTGAATGATTAGCATTAAAAAACCATCTTGTGGTACAAATTCATGCTTTTTATATTTGTTGCTATCCGTAAGCCAGTCAAAATAAACATACATGTTACACCAGCCTTCAGATAAAAGACTAAAATTGAAAATAAGTCAAATAATATGTAAAAAAATAGAAATATTTTCAATTCATATATAAATTATAGTTCATATTTGTTTTATAATCTAGCATAATTTGTAAATTTTTTCAGAAAAGTTTTTTCAGACAAAAAAAGAATTCCAGATCCGGAATTCTCTTACATAACTTCTTGTAAATAAGCTTTGACTTTCTTTATCGTATAATCATAACGCTGCTTCGATATTTTTAAATTATTACAAATATCAATTCTTCTATATCCCTTTAATCGCAATAAAAATATCTTTCTTTGTGTAGGATTCAGTTTTGGCAAAATCAAATCCAAATACATTTTTGCCATGATCGAACCCATTACCATTTTATGAGTAGGATCTAACGATACTATCGTTTGATCTACAAAATAGCTTCCTTCTTCCTCTTTGATCTTTGAATCTAAATAAACATGTTGATATGTATCTGGGATTCGCTGTCGAGAAGTTACTCGATAAACATCTTTAAATTCATTCATCAATACACGTTTATAAAAAGCTGTAAAGCTAAAATGTCTGCCTATTTGAAATAAATAAAGACATTTCAATAAAATAGTATCTGCTATTGCCAACATGTCCCATCGATTTAATTGATGTCCGTCTTTGCTAACATTAGAATTACAAATGATCGTATTTACCATCGGCTGATAAATTTCACGAAGATAGCCAAATGCTTCCTCATCTTTGATAAAAAATAAATAAATCAAAAAATGAATATTTTTCTTCATTTTGCCCTTTCCAGAGCAAAAAAGAAATTACAAAGGATGTCTTACACTATGAATTTCATATAAAAGCACAGCACAAGCTACACTTGCATTTAGAGAAGATATTTTACCTTCCATCGGCAATTTTACCATGTAGTCACATTGCTTCTTTACTAAATTAGAAATACCTTTTCCTTCGGAACCAATAACTAAAACAACGGGCACATCATAAATTCCCTGACGATAATCACGAGCCTTTTCCATATCACTGCCTATGACCCAATATCCATTTTCTTTACATTCCTGCAAAGCATTTTTCAAATTTGTAACGGTACAAACAGGGATCGTATAAGCAGCGCCCGTACTTGCTTTTATCGCCGCCGGTGTTAATCCTACGCTATTATGCTTACAAAGAATGACACCATCTACCCCTGTGCAATCACAACTGCGCAAAATTGCACCTAAATTATGAGGATCTTGGATGCCATCCAAAGCAACAAGCAAACCTGGTTGTTTGGCATGATTTAAAATCTGTTTTAAATCATAAGTCGGTATTTCTTTAACTTCAATAACGATTCCATTATGATTGGCCCCTTTAGATAATGCATCCAACTGATCTCGAGATACAACACGTATTTTTTTATTCAACTGCTGTACACGTTGTAGAAAACGCTGATCACGAAGTCCTTTCTGTACATATATTTTTAAAATTGAATCCGGATTCTCTTCCAGTTGGGTAAATACATTTTTTCCATAGACAATCATAAAGAATCTCCTTTTTCAATAATTTTATCCAGACACTGCGCAAGTCGTTGCGGATGATCATACATATACAAATATCCCAACAAAGCTTCTAATGCTGTTGCTTTTAAATACGTTTGTCCATCCGCATTTTTAGCCTTTGAATGTATCGTTGCATTTCTTCCTCGATGAAGTATTTTTTCTTCCTCTTTGGTAAAGAAATTTTCTGCCACCATTGTATCCAATATGTTAGCCTGCCCTTTGGCACTGCAGATCTTTGCACTTTTCTTTTGTAAAATATCTGCTTTTTGATACCCTTTATCTATCAAGTGCTTACGCACACGAAGACTCATCAAGGCATCTCCTATCCAGGCAAGACTTGTCGCATTATGCGTTACAATTTCCATTACAAAATTCCTTTTTCCTGTAGTTTCGAACGATAAACATCCGCATTCTCAAAATCTTTTTCTTTTACCGCATTACGCCATGCAGCATACATTTCTTTATCTTGATCATCAAGAAGTACAGAATCCAACTGAATTCCCAAGACCCATAACATCTTTTCTAATGCATTTTTTAAAGATGCTACTTTGGATCCGTCAAATGGACGTGCTCGTAAAGATTGATTGATCTTTTTGATCACTTCATGAACTACAGAAATCGCATTTGGTGTATTTAAATCATCATTTAATGCATCAATAAATGCCTGTAAACTTTCTGAATCTATATCTTCGCTTTGTACATTCTGCAGCTGTAATTGCACATTAGCTTGTTTATAAGCTGTCTGAATCTTTTGCAGTTCTTTTTTAGAAGAAGTAATCGCTTCTTCATTTAGATTTAACGGTGAACGATAATGTACTGAAATCATCATCCAACGAACAGTATTGCCACCATGTTCTTTAATTAAATCTTTGGCCCACCATACATTACCTAATGATTTGGACATTTTCTCATTTTGAATGTTGATCATACCATTATGTACCCACATATTTGCCAAATGCGTATGAGAACACATCTGGCACTGAGCCATTTCATTTTCATGATGTGGAAATTTCAAATCCAAGCCACCGCCATGGATGTCAATTAATGATTTTTTAAAAACATTATGAATCATGACAACACATTCGGTATGCCATCCAGGTCGCCCCTTAGACCATGGAGAATCCCAGCGAATTCCTTGTTCTGTTTCTTTCCACAATGTAAAATCTAACGGATTTTCTTTCTTCTCATTTTCATCAATACGGGCACCTACCATCAAATCTTCCATTTTCTGATGTGATAGCTCCCCATATGTCTTATCACTGTTTACTCGAAAATATACATCGCCATCAACTTGATAAGCTGCTCCATGATCAATCAACTTTTGGATAAAATCAATGATCTGATCCATTGTCTCAGTAACTCGAGGTGCTACATCAGGTAAATCGGCATGTAAATCTGTACGCACTCGATTATAAGCTTCAATATATTTATCTGTAATTTCTTTTTCACTCACATTTTGTTCTAAAGCAGTCTTGATGATTTTATCATCAACGTCCGTATAGTTGCTCACATACATAACATCCAAGCCCTGAAGTTCCAGTGCTTTTTTTAACGTATCAAATACAACGATAGGCCGGGCATTTCCTACATGTGGTTCATTATAAACAGTAGGTCCACAGACATACATAGAAACTTTTCCCGGTTCTATAGGCTTCAGCTCTTCTATTTTTTGTGTATAACTGTTATATAAATTCATTTATTTTCGTCCTTTCTAAAAAAACATAGACAAGGTCTATGTTACAATCAATCTTTAGTCTCAAGACTTAAATCGCGAAACTGTTTTACTAAATCAGCATCCACTCCCTGATCTTGTAACATCTGAATGTATGCTGCATCTAAATCATCTACACCTTCGCTCAATTCATCTCGATCATCATTTGTCAACCGTTCTTTTAATGGCATAATTTTCACCTTCTAATGCATATCTAGAATACCTTACTTCCCATTATATTTCAAGGATGGCACAATAAAACTTCTGTAAGTTGTAATGAATAAAAGTTTAACTAAAACTATAAATCATTTGATTTATAGTTCAACATTTATGTTAAATCTAAAGAAGAACATTACTTTGTATAAAAAAAGACCTCTGTAAAAGAGGTCTTCCTAAACTCGAGTCAAATCTTATCCTAATTCAGAGAAGTATTTGATTGTACGAACCATCTGGCTTGTATAAGAGTTTTCGTTGTCATACCAAGATACAACCTGTACCTGAGTATCTCCGTTTTCCATTTCATGAGCCATAGTCTGAGTAGCATCAAACAATGATCCGTAACGCATACCGATGATGTCGCTAGATACTAATTGTTCTTCAGTATATCCGAAAGATTCAGTAGAAGCGGCTTTCATAGCAGCATTGATTTCGTCAACTGTAACTTTTCCTTTAACAACAGCTACTAAAATTGTAGTTGATCCTGTAGGAGTAGGAACACGTTGAGCTGAACCGATCAATTTTCCGTTCAATTCAGGAATTACCAAACCGATAGCTTTGGCAGCACCTGTAGAGTTAGGAACGATGTTTACGGCAGCAGCACGGCTACGACGTAAATCACCTTTACGCTGAGGACCATCCAAAGTCATCTGGTCACCAGTGTAAGCATGAACAGTTGTCATGATACCTGATTCGATTGGTGCCAAGTTGTTCAAAGCAGCAGCCATTGGTGCCAAGCAGTTTGTTGTACAGCTTGCAGCAGAAATAACTGTATCTTCTGGTTTCAAAGTTTTGTGGTTTACATTGTAAACGATTGTTGGAAGGTCATTTCCAGCTGGAGCAGAGATAACTACTTTACGAGCTCCGGCTTTAATATGAGCTTCAGCTTTTGCTTTAGAAGTATAGAATCCTGTACATTCCAAAACAACATCTACACCAAGGTCACCCCAAGGTAATTTAGAAGCATCAGCTTCTGCATAGATTGTGATTTCTTTTCCATCAACAGTGATAGAGTTTTCACCAGCACTTACAGTGTCAGCTTTTTCATATGTACCCTGAGTTGAGTCATATTTTAATAGGTGAGCTAACATTTTAGGGCTAGTTAAGTCGTTGATAGCAACAACATCGTACCCTTCGGCACCGAACATCTGACGGAATGCTAAACGTCCGATACGTCCAAAACCGTTGATTGCAACTTTTACTGTCATATCAGTAAATCCTCCTTTAAATTAACAACATTATTATAGAAACAAAAGCCCCTTTTGTCAATGTATCCACCTTTCAATTCCCTTCATTTCATCGCATTTTTCAACCCTTTTTCTTTTTGTTTCAATCCTTTTCAATTTTCAAAAGACACCCCTTTCATTCTGTGCTAAAATAAGATTTATAATTAAGGAGGAATATCTATGAATCAGCCAGCAATTTTGGACTTGTTGGAAAACAATGCCCGACTGACCAGTCAAGATCTTGCGGATATTTTAAACGAAGATAAAAACAACATAGAAGCAGAAATCCAAAAACTGGAAGAAGATAAGATCATCTGCGGATATCATACTGTCATCAATTATAATAAGGCCTTACGTGATCAAAAAGTAATGGCATATATCGAAGTCAACTGTACACCGCAACGTAACCAAGGTTATGATAAAACAGCTTTATTGATTGCCAAATATCCAGAAGTGGAAACTATGTATCTTTTGAGCGGTGATTGTGATTTTCTATGCCTGGTTTGTGGTAAAACCATGTTTGAAGTAGCTCGATTTGTTTCTGACAAAATCGCATGTGTAGAAAATGTTCTATCTACTAAAACACTCTTTGTTTTAAAACAATATAAACAAAGTGGTATTGTCATGCAGGATGAGCCAGAAACTTCAGAACCTAGACTGGTGGTTACTCCATGAGAAAACCAATCAATACCACAGTCCAAAAAATCAAGCCTAGCGGTATTCGTAAGTTTTTTGATTTAGCCAACACTATGCAAGGAGTCATTTCCCTTGGTGTCGGAGAACCTGACTTTGATACACCTTGGCATATTTGTGAAAATGCGATTCATGCCATGTCTACTGGAAAAACACACTATACCGCTAATCGTGGCCTTCTTGAACTTCGTCAGGCAATTTGTGAATTTCACAAAGTACGTTATCATCAAGAATATGATCCTGAAAAAGAAACTCTAGTCACAGTCGGAGGAAGCGAAGCTATTGATCTTGCCATGCGAGCTTTGGTAGAACCAGGCGATGAAGTCATTGTTCTAGATCCAAACTATGTAGCTTATGCCCCGACGATTGAACTGGCCGGTGGCATTCCTGTTCCTATCGAGCTAAAAGAAGAACATGAGTTCAAATTATTGCCAGATGTTCTACAAAAGGCAATCACCGACAAAACAAAAGCTATGATCATCAACTATCCAAGCAATCCAACTGGTGGTGTTATGACAAAGGAAGACTATGAAAAGATCATTCCTATACTTAAAGAAAGTGGCATTTATGTCATCAGTGATGAAATTTATGCCGAACTCAGTTTTGATCAAGAATTTGCTTCTTTAGCCCAATTTGATGAAATCAAAGATCAAATTCTTGTCATTAATGGCTTTTCAAAAGCTTTTGCGATGACTGGTTGGCGACTAGGTTATGTCTTATCCAACGAAGAAGTAAGTGATGCGATGACCAAAATTCATCAATATGTGATCATGTCAGCTCCTACACAAGCACAATATGCAGCTATTGAAGCTTTACAACATGGTTTAGATGATGTACTTATGATGAAAAAAGACTATATGAATCGAAGAAATCTTTTAGTAAATCGTCTTAATCGCATGGGATTAAAAACCAATATGCCACATGGTACATTCTATGTATTTCCTAACATTCAAAAAACCGGCATGACCAGTGATGAATTTTGTGAACGACTCCTTGACCAAGAAAAAGTAGCTTGTGTTCCAGGAAATGCTTTTGGAGCACATGGTGAAGGATTTATACGTATTTCGTATGCCTACAGTATCGATCATATTAAAGAAGCTTGTGATCGCATTGAACATTTTTTAAAAAATTTAGAATCTTAAAAGATCGCGCCAATCGCGCGATCTTTTATTAACTATTTGTCAGCTCTTTCATTGCCTTTTGATAAGCCACTGTCTTTTCATGTGCATCTTCTTTAGATGTTCCTTTTATACAATAATAGAATTTGCACTTTGGTTCTGTTCCACTAGGACGCACCGCAATCCAGCTTCCATCTTCCAGATAATATTTCAAAACATCTGATTTAGTAAATCCCGTCAGTTCTGTTACCGTGTCGCCTTCTTTGATCGTACATTCTTTGTAATCTTCACTGCGAACAACTTTTGTTCCATTGATCTCTGAAGGTGCATCTTTTCTTAGATCCGCAAGAATTTCTTTAATACGATTGGCTCCTGCTTCACCAGATAATGTCAAAGCAACCTGACTTTCCTCATATGTTCCATGACGTTCATATAAACTATCCAATACATCCACCAAATCTTTTCCTTGTTGTTTATAATAACTTGCCGCTTCTGCCAACATCAGACAAGCTTGTGGTGCATCTTTATCACGAACAAAAGGCTTGATCAAAGAACCATAAGATTCTTCATACCCAAATACATAATTTTTTTCATGCGTCACTTCATATTTTGCGACTTTTTCACCTATGAATTTAAATCCAGTTAATGTTTTTTCTGTCTCTACTCCATAATCCGCTGCAACTTTTTCTCCAAGATCACTTGTTACAACGGTATTAAACATAACCGGATTCTCCGGCATCAAACCTTTTTCCTTTAATTGTGAACAAATATATTCAATTTCAACAGAACCCGATTGATTTCCTGTCAACACAATGTATTCCCCGTTGTGTTTTACACCGACTCCCATACGATCTGCATCCGGATCGCAAACTAAAATTACATCTGCATCATTTTCTTTTGCGTATTTTAGAGCAAGTTCATAAGCACCAGGCTGTTCTGGATTTGGTGTTGGTGTATTTGAAAAATCAGGATCTGGAGAACATTGTTCAACAACTGGAATACATGTATAACCAGCACGTTTATAAACTTCCTGTACCGGAATATTTGCTGTACCATGTTCTGGTGAGAACACGATTTTGATATCTTTTTTCACATCCGGATTCAATTGGATACTTAAAACATTTTTGTAATATTCTTCATCTACATCTTTACCAATTACCGTAATCAGTTTCTTTTGTTCCTGCGTGCAGTTGGCATCGATCGCAAGTTCATCTTCAATCGCATTAACTTCATCAATAACCTTTCCAGCTAAATCCGGAACTAACTGACAGCCTTTATCATCATACAGTTTATATCCATTATATTCTTTTGGATTATGACTGGCAGTAATCATGATACCACCAAAACAATGAAGGTGACGTACCGCAAAACTCAACTCCGGCGTAGGACGAAGCGATTCAAATACATAAGATGTAATATTATTTTTTGCCAGCAGATCCGCACAATCAAACGCAAATTCTTTTGACATGTGACGATTGTCATATCCTATGGCAATACCAGCTTTACAGGCATCTTCTCCTGCTTTTTTAATATAATTGGCATATCCTTGTGTAGCTTTTCGGATCGTGTGAATATTGATACGATTTGTTCCAGGCCCCAATAAGCCACGCATACCTGCTGTTCCAAATTCAATCAGCGTATAAAATGCATCATTTTTTTCTTCTGCATCCATATTATTCAGTTCATCTTTATAACGTGGATCCAAATTAGGGTGACTGACCCATTTTTCATATCTTTCTTCAACAATAGACATAAAATAATCCTCCTAAAATCTAGATTTATTATATCATTTTTTACATAAAATGAAATCGTTTTCAATGCGATATAGAAGAAAAAGGTCATTCATTTTCTTTTAAAAACCAAATACGTCTAGACAAACACACTATCAATCAATCATTCATACAAGATCCTTAATTCTCTCTTTTAAAGAATATATGTTTTCACAAATTTGATCGATCACTTCATTAAAACAAGCATCGTTTTTTCCGGTAGGATCATTTAATCCCCAATCTTCACGATACTTACATGGAAGATTAGGACAATCCACATTACATCCCATAGTAATTACGATATCTACATCTGGTATTTGTGAAATTAGCTTAGGATATTGTGTTTTTTCCATATCTATATGAAATCTATGCTTTAAGATACGCACCGCATCCTGATTGATGCTCGATTTTATTTTTGTTCCAGCTGAATAACTTTCAAAAACATCACATGCATAATATTTTGCCAATGCTTCAGCCATTTGGCTTCTGCACGAATTATGTACGCAGATAAAAGCCACTTTAGGTAACATTTTTTTCATTTGCATCAAACCAACCTTTCGTATTGATCAAATTTTATAAAGTGATGACTATTTTTATCATCTAAAAAACAATATATCAATCCTGTTTATCGTATTTAAACATTAATTTTCACTATAATTTTTTAAAAGATCTACAACCTCTTGTGAAGAAAGCACCTTACCAAAAGAAACTACTTTTCCATCAACCACTAGTGCCGGAGTTGTCATAACTCCATAACATGCGATTTGAGCAAAATCTCTTACATGTTCTATTTCCAATGGCAGCTGTAATTGAGTTAAAGCTTCTTTTGTAGCTTGTTCTAAAGCTTTACACTTATCACAACCAGATCCTAAAATTTTGATTCCTTTACTTTTTTGCATATTTTTTGCTTGTTCCATAACTTCATCAGTATATTTTGCATCTTTACAACACGATTTCTTTTCTTGTCTGCCAAATAATTTCATGTTTATCCTCCTTAAATAAAAAACATATGAAATATATTAAACACATAACCAACAATGATAATACCTATGGTACAAATACCAATAAACAACGCTAAAAGTCTTGGTTTGATAGCTTTTCGCAACATGATCAAAGAAGGTAAACTCAATGTCGTAACAGCCATCATAAAAGATAAAATGGTTCCAAGTTGAGCTCCCTTCATCAATAAAGCTTCCGCAATAGGTATCGTACCAAATATATCTGCATACATTGGAATACCAACTAGGGTAGCTAATATCACTCCAAATGGATTCTGACTTCCTAATAAAGACTCGATCCAACTTTCCGGAATCCAGTTATGAATCAAAGCACCGATTCCCACACCTACTAAAATATACGGAATTACTTTCTTAAAGGTTTCAGCCACTTGTTCTTTTGCGTATTGAAAGCGATCTTTTTGAGATAATGCCGGAGAATCAATATCAACATGACTGGCATTTTTTATAAAAGTTTCTACATATTTTTCCATTCGAAGTTTTTCAATCAACATGCCTCCAACAATCGCAATCACCAAACCTAAAATCACATAAGCAAATGCGACTTTTGTACCAAAAATGCTCATTAATAATACTAAACTGCCTAAATCCACCATAGGTGATGAAATCAAAAAAGAAAAGGTCACTCCCAAAGGCAATCCTGCACTTGTAAAACCAATAAATAATGGAATAGACGAACAAGAGCAAAATGGTGTTACCGTTCCCAATAAAGCTGCGATGATATTGGCAAAGATTCCATGAAAACGTCCTAATATTTTTTTACTTCTCTCGGGTGGAAAATAACTTTGTATATACGATATAACAAAAATCAAAACACATAATAAAAAAGAGATTTTTATGACATCGTACAAAAAAAACTGTAGACTTCCCGTAAAAGGTTGTCGTATATCGAATCCTATCCCAGATAAAAACTCACCAATCACGCCATTTAACCAATTCATTCCTAAAACTTGATCTTGTATAAATAACCAAATTGACTGTATTGCGTTCAAACCAACACCTCTTTTCTCATATCAAAAAAAATTGATTTATTAATTGAAATAAAAAGCCATACATGGCTTTATTGACAACATTCTAAAATAGCCGAATCACTGATTGTTGTGAACTTTTCAAGAAGTTCTATCGCATGTCTGCTGCCTTCTTTATCAATTCGATAATAAGTCCATTTTCCTTGTTGTCGTCCTTTAACGATCCCTGATTCACAAAGAATCTTCATATGATACGACAAAGAAGATTGCCCAATATCCATTTTCTCTGACAATACACAGACACATTTTTCTCCACTTTGAAGTAATTCTAAAATCATCAATCGTTTTTCATCACATAGTGCCTTAAACACTTTGGCATCTAAGGAATACTGACTTATCATACTGTCACCTCAAATCAAATTTTTTTGATATGATTATTATACATATTTCATAACAAAACTTCAAGAAATGCAATTCGTTGAATCTGAAAAATATTAAAAAAAGAACAAGAGACTTATGCCTCTTGCTCTATCTTTGATAATGCTAATTGTAGATCTTCTTTATCAAAAGAGAAATTATCATATCCCTCATTGATCGTATTCCAATAAGCTTCTGTTGGCTTTTCCATACGCTCATAGGGATTCATCTTATAGACAAACGCCTGTACTTTTTCTTTAGAATCCGTTTGGATCCAAACTGTAATACGATCATAAAGCTCGGGATATTCTTCATATTCATCAAGCGCCTTAAGATCGACATCCGTTACCTTAAATAGTCCAACCTGTACTTTCTGCCCTTTACAAGCAACGACATCAAGAAATCCTCTCTTACCAAAAACCAGCTGATAATCTTCTAAATATCCCTTTCCTATACATTTGGCATTGGGACAGCGAGTTTCCATCTGTTTTAGATGAAGATTGCTTCCATAAGCGGCATAGGCAAGATCTAATACTTTATTTTCTGTCAATTTAATCTTCCTTCTTATTTTCTAATAAAAACCAAAGTTCCATGATCATTTTACGAGACTTTCTAAAATAACGACGTCGATAATGATAAACTTCCAAATCTTGCCAAATAGACGAGATATAAGGACTTTTAGGCAGCCAATTTTGGTAAAACTCTTTACGAATTCGAGCCACTTTAGCCGGCAAAAAAGCTTGGAAATGAAAAGGCACCTTGACTTTCACTAACAATTGTCCTTTTTTTAAAGACAATTCAGCTAATTTAGCATCTTTTCTTTCCACAAAATCGCCCATAAAAATTTGTGTTGTCCCAGTCGCCACACAGGTTGTTAATGGTCGAACAGGATTTTTTATTGATGGTCTTATCTTCGCAAATTCTTTTGAGAGCTTGGGCAAGTCTTCATATAATGTATCTGGACTTGTGTTTTTTTTAACACCACTGATCCAACAGTCTTTTTCCAATGTTACAGTTTCAAAGATCAATGAGTTTCTCCTCCAACAACTTGGATATCTTCCTTGTTTTCTAAAATTGCTTCAACAGCTGCCTGAATACCTTTGGCAATGTCTTTTAAATTCATACCCGGTGTTCCAGCAGGCTGGTTTACTGTTTGTTCTGTTGCATAAGGAACATGCATGAAACCACCTTTGATAGTTGGATATTTTGTATAAATCGCATGCATCACACAATATAACATCGCATTACATACATACGTACCAGCTGTATAAGAAACGGATGCCGGAATACCCTTGGCTTTCATTTTTTCAACCATGGCATGAACTGGTAATGTTGCGAAATATGCCTGTGGTGCACCTTCTACTAAAGGTTGGTTCATCGGCTGATTTCCTTCGTTATCAGGAATACGAGCTTGAACATAATTAATGCCTACAAACTCCGGAGTTAATTGTGAGCGTCCTCCTGCTTGTCCAATACATAGAACATAATCTGGCTTGTATTCTTCAATCGCATCAATTGTTTTTTGCGGTCCTTTACCAAATACAGTAGGAACTTCCAATTTGATGACTTGCACATCTTGAATCGTGTCAGGAAGCAACTTCACGGCTTCAAAAGCTGGATTGATAGATTCTCCTCCAAAAGGATCAAAACCTGTAATTAAAATTTTCTTCATATTCTTTTACTCCTTATGATAAGACGATCATCATAATAATTTGAACAACTAACATGATTCCGGCAATGACAATCTGGTTTTTAATAACTCCATAATCGTCTTTCATCTCCAAAACTGCTACCGGCACGATATTGAAGTTGGCGGCCATCGGTGTACATAGCGTTCCACAATATCCACAAGTTAATGCCAACGATCCAATAATAACAGGATCAGCACCATAAGCTAATACAAACGGTGCGCCAATACCAACAGTCATTACTGTAATAGCGGCAAAAGCATTTCCCATGACCATGGTAAATAAAGCCATACCTACAGCATAAACGATGATACCGATTGCGACATTTCCTTCTGGAATAATATTAGATACAATACTAGAAATTACATCACCTACACCAGCTGTCGTAAATACGGCTCCCAAAGCAGCCAATAATGTTGGCAACATGCTCAAAGGACCTACGATATCTAACATTCTTCTTCCATCATTCAAGAAAACAGAAGGTTTGTTGTCTTTTGAAAAAATCATCAGCAAGATAATACCTACAAGCACTCCAACGCCCATACCAAACAATGGAGAGATAGTAGTAAATAAAGCGGCAAATAAAGCAAAAGCTCCGATGGATACAGCAGGGATAAAGACTTTAAAGCCAATTTTCTTATAATTTTTCGTCATTTCCTCAACTGTAGGGCTAGGTTCTGCTCCCGCTTTGACTTGTTTTAAAATTGGACTTAAAACCATCAAACACATTAAAATTCCCGTGTACATTGGTGGAATCCACTTTCCTATAACAAACATCAAACCTAATAAGAACCAGAATACAAACGTTCCAAATCGTTTTTCATTGGTCTTATCTTTTAGATTTCGAATTGCTACATAAATCGCAATCAAACCGATCACAAAATACATGATCTCTAAGAGTTTATCAGAAAGAGTAATTTCTGCACTCATGAAATATTCAATAGGATTTGTCATGCTTTTGCACCTCCTGCATATTTCTTAGCTAACTTCTTATCTTTAATGAAATAATAAATAATAGCACTCGCTGTAGCAATCAAGGCAACAGGAATCTGTACGGCCGCTAAATCGATCAATGCAACTTGATAACCTAAATCTGCTAACGTAGATTGCACTAACAACATTCCACTGGTACCTACAAACAAAACTTGTCCAAAGAACCATGCGACATTATCCATAGCCGAAGACATTCCTTTTAATTGTTCTAAATATTCTTCCTGAATCGGATGTCCATCTTTTTCTACAATAGCTTGTGCCATAGGCATTACAATTGGACGAATAAAGCTGGCAGCTCCTCCAACGCTAATATTAAAAGCTCCAAAAATTAAACGAATGATACCATATATACCGATAATTAATCCGGCAGATGCATTTTTAAATTTTGCCATCAAATCAGCTGCTGCCTGTTTCAAACCATTTCTTTCCAAAGTTCCTGTTAAGACAAGTACGATAATAAATGTACACATGCTTCGATTCGATACAAAACTAGATCCCATTGTCTCTAAAAATGTAACAAGATCAATACCGGAAACAAGAGCTGTTACTATAGCCGCAACCATAATAATCAAAATTGAGTCTAGTTTTAAAATAAAACCAATTACTACAATCAAGATTCCGAGCAACTTCAAAATCTCCATAAAGTTTCTCCCTCCTTATTATTAACTCTGCGAAGATTTTCACAAAATATATTCTTATTATACCGCTGTGAAAATTTTTTTCAATTTATAATTACCTTTTTCAATATCTTTCAAATTGTGTACAAATTTTCCATTGTGTCTAAATAGTATTTATAGTTTAAAAAGGCAAAAAAAAGCCTTTCGGCTTTTTTTATACATTAAGCAATGATTTTTTGTGCGCGAAGTACTTCTTCGATAGCAGCAATTGCTTCTTCTTCGTCTTCACCAGAGCAGCTGATTGTAATTTCAGACTGTGTTGGGATTCCTAAAGACATAACACCCATGATAGATTTCATGTTTACTTCACGTCCTTTGAAAGCCACGTTGATTTCACTTTTAAATTTGCTGGCAGCATTTACAGCCACAGTGGCAGGACGAGCATGTAATCCTACTGGATCAACTACAGTTACAGTAACTTGTTTCATTATAAATATCCTCCTAAAGTAAATCTAAAAATATTTTAGTCCATTTCTGATAATAAATCAATACAATTTCAGTCAACTTGAAGAATGAAAAAACCATTCTTCTTAAGAGCTTTGACAAAGAATCCATCTCCTTGAACCAGATGGCCACAAAAGTTTCCATCATAAATCCAGTTTGCCCCACAACTTGGTGATTTATTTTTTAAAATTACCATTTCTACTTCTTGTTCTTTTAAAAGTTGCATGGCTTTTTGTACACCCAATTCTAAGTCTTGCGTTAAATCCTTTTTCGATTTAGAGATAATTTTACCATTTTGTATTTCAATCGGCTCTCTTGGAACTGAAAAACCTGCTAAACACTCTGGGCATACAGGTATGACTTCATGACTGGCAAGCAACTCCATCAGCTTTTCTCTTTTACAATCTGATCCATCATACCGACATTTTTGGCCAAGAAGACAGGCACTGACACCAACTCTCATGAATTAGACATCAACTCATCATACAATAATGAATATGTTTTAGCACTATTGGCCCAACTAACATCTGTATTTAATGCATTCGTCTGTAAGATCTTCCAATCTTCCTTACGGTTATAATAAACATCGATCGCATAATACAATGTGTTGATCAATTCATTTGAATCATAGTGTTCAAAGCTGAAACCATTTCCGCTCTTATCATATTCGTTATATGGATTTACAGTATCTTTTAAGCCTCCGGTTTCACGTACTAATGGAAGCGTTCCATAGCGCATTGAGCACAACTGAGAAATTCCACATGGTTCAAACAAGGATGGCATCAAGAACAAATCACTGGCCGCATAGATTCGATGAGCCAAGCTTTCGTTATAGCCATAATAGAAACAAATCTTTCCTTTATTGCCATTTTCCAGATCTCTAAACTTATTTTCAATCTGACTTTCTCCACTTCCCAAAATAACGAGTTGGATAGGAGCCGCACATAAAGCATCTAATTGCTCCATCATCAAGTAGAATCCTTTTTGCCAAGTCAAACGACTGACACATCCTACTAACATTACATCTTCTTTTTGTTCTAATCCCAATTCTTTTTGTAAAGCCAATTTGTTTTGTTTTTTCTGTTTTTCAATATTGACCTTATCAAAATGATAAGGAATTTCCGGATCTGTTTTCGGGTTCCACAGATTGATATCAATTCCGTTTACGATTCCCCATAAATCATATTTACGCATATTCAAAACAGCTTCCAGATGCTCACCATATTGAGGTGTTAAGATCTCCTGCGCATACGTTGGAGATACTGTCGTAACTTTATCTGCATACAATATGCCTGATTTCATAAATGAAATTCCGCCATCAAAACGTACATTTCCATTATCAAGCAAATAATATGGTAAGCCTAAACAGCTATCTAACATTTCCGGACCAAAGTTTCCTTGATATGCTAAATTATGAATCGTGTATACAAAACGAATACTACGATAACGAGCATCATTATCATGTGTTTCCTTTACCATACATGGAATCATTCCTGTATGCCAATCATGACAATGAATGATGTTTGGCCAATAATTTAATTGGTTAAGCATCTCAATAACTGCCTTTTGGAAATACGCAAAACGTTCTCCATCATCGTCATACCCATACAAAGTATCTCTTTCAAAATAGCCTTGATGTTGTATGAAGAAAAAGCAAACATCACCTTCCATTTTAGAATAAACACGTACTGGCACTTCATGGTAAGCAATTGATACAGAAAATTCACAATCAAAATAAAGCTCATCCATGTACTTTTCCGCAATCTTTTTATAAAGCGGCATAACCACTTTTACTTCATGCCCTTGTTGAGTCAATGCCGTTGGCAAAGAACCAATTACATCTGCCAGTCCACCGGTTTTTATAAAAGGAAGACCTTCACCTGCAACCATTAAAATTGATGCCATTAGATATTCTCCCTTCTTCCAATGTACAACGGTTCCTCATCTGTACCTGCCAGATCTTTTTTCTTAACGATCTTAGTATATTTATCCACGATCACATTCTTTAATACCGCATTATCTCCAATTGTAACACCCGGCATAATCAAACAATTTTCTACCACTGCATTTTTTCCAATCGTACAAGAACGACCTACAATAGAATTCACAACTTGACCATGTACTTCACAACTGTTAGATACAAGAGAACCTACAGCACTTCCTCCATTTAGATAAATGGCTGGTGCACTGTCATTTGTTCTTGTATAGGCCGGCCACTTCGGATTAGAAAATTCTCGCATATTCGCTTCATCTAAAATAGCCATATTACTGTCAAAATAAGATTTCAAATCATTGATACAATATACACCGCCACGGAAATTAACTCCACGAATATCCATATCTTTACAATGATCGTTGACGATATCCTTAAACCAGTACATACTGCTGACTTTCGTTGCTTCTTTTACAAGAGAAATAAAGATTTCTTTTGACATGATATAAGTCTGCAAAGACAATTGACGATTTTTATAATTTCCTAAATTGCTTTCAATGCTCAAAACACCCTTTTGACGGTTCATCTGAATGACATCACAATTGATGTAATGATCTTTGGCATTGTCTACATTTTGATATAACATCGTAATTTCTGCACCACTTTCGATATGCTGATCCAACAAATTCGAATAGTTAGCCATATAAATCATATTAACAGGTGCAATAATTACATAATCGTTTGTATTTTGTTCAATAGAATACAGCTGATCATAATAACTTTGTACATCAGATACATATTTAACCGATCCATCTTCTCTATACAATGGAATCAATTCAATTTTTCCATGTTTTGAGTTGATATTATATTGACGACCACTGCCAATATGATCAATCAAAGAACGAGGATTTCCATTGACAAAAACTTTAATATCATGAATCCCTGAATTTGCCATATTAGACAATGGAAAATCCACTAAACGATAACGTCCAATAAAATTAAATGCCGCAATCGGGCGATATTTTTGAAGACCCCTTACATAAACATTCGGGTCATTGTAAGTCACAATACCTAATGCGTTACACATCGTCGATTACTCCCCTTTCTTTACGCGTTTAGAAATCAACGCGATTTCTTCGCTGTCCGGTGATCCCACAACAGCACCTGGGTCAATTTTTACACCGTCTGCCACAATAGCACGATACACTTTAGCGCCTTCTCCAACACTGACACCCGGCATCAATACCGCCTGTTGAACGACCGCATCTTTATCTACTGTAACATTGTGGAACAAAACAGAACCTTCTACATGTCCTTTGATGATAGCTCCCTGATTAATGTAACAATTCTTTACAGAACCCGTAGGAGATACATAATGTGGAAGTGTTGGAATGTCTTCTGTGTAAATTTTCCATTCAGGATCATCCAGATTCAACTCATTTGACTTTGTAAGCAAATCCATATTGGCTTCCCACAATGAATCGATAGTTCCTACATCTTTCCAGTATCCTTCAAATTTATAAGCTTGTAACTTTTTACCCTGATTTAAGAAAGAAGGAATAATATCTTTACCAAAATCATGATGACTTCCTTCAACATTCATATCCGCAATTAATTCTTTACGCAGATCTTTCCAGTTGAAGATATAAATACCCATACTAGCCAGATTAGATTTTGGATGTTCTGGTTTTTCTTCAAACTCAACAATACGACCTTCTTCATCCGTATTCATGATTCCAAAACGACTAGCCTCTTTCATAGGAACCGGAAGTACGGCAATTGTACAAGCCGCGCCACTTTCTTTATGTAAAGAAAGCATATCCGCATAATCCATTTTATAAATATGATCTCCTGAAAGAATCAATACATGTTCCGGATCAAATGTATCAATAAAATCAATATTCTGTGTGATGGCATCTGCTGTACCTTGGTATACATCAAACTTTGTTCCATCTTTTTCACGCGGTGGCAATACATATACACCACTGCCTCTTGTATCTAATCCCCAGCGTTGACCAGCTCCGGCATATGCATTCAACATTACCGACTCATACTGTGTCAAAACACCTACGACTTTAATTCCTGAATTTGCACAGTTGCTCAAAGGAAAATCGATGATTCGATACTTACCACCGAAATAAACGGCAGGTTTTGCGTTTTTCTTAGTCAAATCCAATAAACGCGTACCACGCCCGCCCGCTAAAATCATTGCGAGCATATTATTTTGTTCCATACTCATCCTCCTATATAATATAAGCGTCCTACTTAACTAAAAGTATATCACTTTTTCATAAAATTTAAATGCTTTTTCACTGAAATGTATGCGTTTTCAATGTAAAGACTATGTAACAAAAAGAACCTGATTTTTTACCAGGTTCTTACTTTTTATGAATTCGATTTAGATTTATAACGCGCAATCATACCAATACCAATTACTAAAGCAAGTGACATCAACCCAGTCCATATGATTGGATTTGTTCCATACGCTGTTTTGGTAGACTTCTCTTTTTGCTGACTTGATACTTCTTTTACAGAAGTTTCTTTCTTTGTATTATCAAGATTATTATCTTCTCTTGATTCATCTGAATTTGAAGTATCTGTTTTATCATCTGATGAATCTGTATCCGATGGATCTTCCACTTTTTTTATAAGAATATGACTATATGAAGGATTATAGCTAGAAAGATCAGGACTTGATTTTACATAATCTCCCTCATTATCCCTGCATAATTCAAAAAAGATCATATCAACGTTGTATACATTATCTAGCTGATATCCTTGAGGTAAAATTTTCTTTAATTCTTTAGAATCAATTTTATTATCTTTATTTATATCTAATTCTTCAAACACTAATCCATCCATTTTAATTATTTTAGAATCTGATAGAAAATTAAAACTAAATCTATGTTCGTTTGTCGAATCACCTATTTTTTGAACATGCACTGTTATACTATCATTTTCTATTTTCCAAATACTTTCGTTTGTAAAATATCCTTCTTCATAAAGAAAAAGAAATCCATCTACAAATCGAGCATCTGTTACATATTCAAACTTGGAAGGAAAAGGAGTTTTTCTTTCTCCAATAAGTTCATTACTTTGTGCATCAACAAATCTTATTGTGATATCTCTGTAATCACTATCGCCTTCATAGTTTCCACTTTCTTTCTGCACATAAAATGTAAAAGTACCTCCAAGGTCCCCAAACCATCCCCGGAGTCGGTTCTAATCCATATCCATCTGGAACCTGCTCATCTCTAATTTTATCTAGAGAAAAAATATCTGGAGAAAGAGAAGCTTCAAAAGCATATTCTTTCAATATTTGTCCGGATACCGAATCAATATAGATGTACCGAAAACTATAAATCTCGTTATATTCCAAGTCAGGACTTTCTAGCGCAGAGATTTCATTTGAATTCATTTCTGCTTCATTATACCCTGCAGGTTGTTTCTCATCTTCTAGCTCATCACTATTCTCTCTCGTTTCTTCAGCTGAAACTGGTTGTTTTTCTGTCGTCTCATTATTAGTATTTATTTCTATTTTTATAGGTGAAGTTTGTTCTACTGTAGTTTCTTCTGAATTTGTACTTTCTTCATTTTCTAAAGCATATACACCTATTCCTGTTGAACAAAGCAACGAGATACATGTTGTACTAGTTAAAACCGTTTTTATAATTTTCTTCATAATATAACTCCTTTATACACTTTTAAATTTTACCCCCCCCCGGTTTGAGATTGTCAAGTAATTCTTTTTATAAAAAAAGAGCTAAGCACAACGCTTAACTCTCAAAACTCTATTCACTGCGTAAGGCTTCAACCGGATCTTTTTTAGAGGCAAAACGACTTGGAATCAATCCGGCAATAACCGTTAATATCAAACTAATCAAAATCAAGATCAATCCGCCTTGCCAAGGAAGGCTGGCGATATGAGAAACCCCTGTTAAATTCTCTACGATCATGCTGATAGGGATATTTAATAAAACTGTGATCAAAATACCAATACATCCACTTGCTAATCCAATAATAAATGTCTCCGCATTAAAGACATGGGATATATCTTTTTTAGAAGCACCAATAGCTCTTAAAATTCCGATTTCCTTTGTTCTTTCCAAAACTGAAATATACGTAATGATACCAATCATGATACTAGAGACGATCAAAGATACGGATACAAAGCTAATCAATACATAAGAAATCATATTGATGACGGTGCTGACACTCGACAACATCATACCTATAAAATCATTATAAGTAATGACATTGGCAATATCGCCTTCTTTTTTCTGTTTTTCATTGTATTCGTTGATCAAATCACTGATAACTTCCTTACTTTCAAAATCTTTGGCATATATACTGATCTTCGTTGGATCATTGATATCAATATAACCTAGTTTTTGTAAGTTGGATTCATATGTCGCATTTAAATTATCGTTATAGGTGCTCATATAAGCCATCAGTTCTTCTTGCGACATAGAAGCCATGGCCAACTGTTGTTCCGGTGTTAAATCTTTTAATGACATTTCTTCTCCATTCGAAAAAGGCATGCCTGTAAACACATTTGTATCTGGATTCTGCATTTGATCTTGTACGATCTCCGATTGTGAACAAAGCTCAATCATATGATCCTGCATTTCCTGTGAGTAATAAACACCGCCCATCGTACTTTTGGAGACAGTTGAATCCGCTGGACGAATAATACCTACAATACGAACATCCTCTGCTTTATCAACAATATCTTTTACATAATCTTCATCATCCGAACCATCGATCCATACCCCATTGACTTTATGGTATAAACTACTATTAGGTACTAGTTTAAATATTGTATTCAATAGATCATCATAGCTATAACTTACACTTTGACTAGTTTCGATCTTATCCGTATTTCCAGCTAAAAGTTGATTATAGTTATCAACCAATTCATCCTGATCCATTAAACCTAAAGAATAAAGTACATAATCTGAAATTTCATTTTGGTCGTTTACTTCTATGACCACTTCATTGTATGAACTTGGCCATTGACCTTTTACCAGTTCAAATTCATCTTCTCTAAGTGTTTGACTTTCCGGTAAAGCCAGCCATACTTCATTTGACATCATCGAAGAAGAGGATGACATAAACTGGTTTTGTAGATTCATTAAATCAGAAAATCCTAGACGATCTAATAATCCGTTAGGACTGACTTGTACCAAACCTTTATCTCCTAAATCATTATAAACATGAAGATTCAAACCATATTCATATTCTACTGCTTTGGTTTGATCCATTAACTCTTTTCCATCATCACTTTCTAAATAAGACTTAAATGCCGAAAGATTGTTTTGTGATGAATTGGAAATAGAATTTAAGATATCGTTGATATAAGGCATGGATGTTACTTCATCCTTCTTTTTTTCTTGTTTCTTATCAGAGGTCATGTTCATCATGGTTTCCATCATGCTAGACATATCCATCGTACTATCCTGGATTTCAATCGGATAACTTGCCATCGTATCGTTTTCAACTTGATTGATATAAGTCTGTACCCCATTAGATAAAGATAAAATCAAGGCAATTCCTATAATACCAATACTTCCCGCAAAACTGGTTAGAATCGTTCTTCCTTTTTTGGTCATCAAGTTGTTCAAACTTAAAGAAAGGGCTGTCTTAAATGACATACTTGGCTTTTTTAATGTTTCTTTGGATGGCGTGATCTCTTTGGCATCCACTGGATTACTGTCATCTTGAATGACTCCATCAAATAATGAAATAATACGAGTAGAATACTTTTTTGCCAATTCCGGATTATGCGTAACCATGATGACCAGACGATCTTTTGCGATTTCCTTTAACAGATCCATGATCTGCACACTGGTCTTAGAATCAAGCGCTCCGGTAGGTTCATCAGCCAAAAGAATTTCCGGATCATTGACCAAAGCTCTGGCAATGGCCACACGCTGCATTTGTCCACCCGACATCTGAGTTGGCTTTTTATCCAATTGATCGGCCAACCCGACTTTTTCTAATACCGCAATGGCTCTTTTTCTTCGCTCTTGTTTACCTACACCGCTTAATGTCAGCGCAAGTTCTACATTGCTTAAAACACTTTGATGCATGATCAAGTTATAACTTTGGAATACAAATCCAACACGATGATTACGATAGGTATCCCAATCTTTATCCGTATAATTCTTAGTAGAGCGTCCATTGATGATCAAATCTCCACTGGTATATTGATCAAGGCCACCAATAATATTTAAAAAAGTTGTTTTTCCACACCCACTTTGTCCTAAAATAGAAACAAATTCGCTATCACGAAATGTCAAGGATATATCCTTTAAGGCATGTACTATATTATTTCCTGTATCATAATCTTTAACAAGATGTCTGACTTCAAGCATACAAAAACCTCCTTGAAATATGAACTATTATATCATTCATTAAGTGACTTAACAATAAACGTTTTGTTCTCCATCCTCATATAGATCTTTAAAATTTTGTCTAATATTTTCAAAAAAAAGTTCAATATCTATTTTTGATACTGAACTTAAATTTCTGATATTTTCTTTGAAATCACAAGTTGAAAGGTATTCTTTTATGATAGCTCTTCTACACTTTGATTTTGTGCTTCCAAAGCTTCTTTTACACTGCTTTCCAGATTTACATCCGTCAAGACCGAAATCGTATCCCCCGCACGTATTTTCGTTTTTCCCTTTGGCATGATTCGATGCTCGCCTCGACGAATTTCTACCAATAAAGTATCTTGTGGTAATGGAATATCTTTTACCATTTTATTGGCTAACAGTGACTCATGTCTGACCATTATTTCAAAGACGATCCGCTTTCCACTCTCCTCTGTTTCTTTATGTCCTTTTTCGATCATTCCTTCTAATAAAGCTTCATAAATAGGCGGACTTTTTAATAAATCAGCTATGACATATGCTACAACGGAAACAACTGTTAAAGATAATAAATGAGTCAAAGAATTTGTCATTTCTGTTATCAAAATAATTCCTGTTAAAGGGGCTCTGACGATAGCTGTAAAATATCCTGCCATTGCCAGAATGATAAAATTATCAAATAGACTTGGATCTACGCCAAAAAATGAAATAATCGTTTTGGCATATATGGCACCAATACCAGCACCTAAAACGATCAAAGGAAAGAAAATACCACCTGGAGTTCCGGAACCAAAGCTGATCACAGAAAACAAAAACTTTACAAGAAGTAAGACCATCATGGTTGTTAATACAAGGTTGCTGTTTAGTTCTTCAAACAAAGCATGACCACCACCAAGCACCTGTGGCATGAAAATCCCAAGAAAAATAGCCAATAGAAAAGGAATCCAAATTTTTATCCAAGTTGGTACATGAAGACTCTTATATAAATCTTTAGTTCTAAGCAATACGTAATTGTAAATGGCTCCAAACACACCAAGTACAATGCCTAATATAATTAAATATCCATAGCCTGATAAAGGAATAGAATAAATGACAGGCAATTCAAATATTGGCTGCATTCCAAATATCTGTTTGGAAATAAAATCCGAAGCTACGGCTGCTGACATCATGGATAATAAAATCACCGGTGTAAAATATTTAAAAATTTCTTCCAAGGCAAACATGACACCGGCTAAAGGAGCATTAAAAGCAGCTGCCAGCCCAGCACTGGCTCCTCCGGCAATAAGAATCTTCTTCTCCAATCTGCCGTTTCCTAAACGATTGCCAATAGCCTCGGCTACATTGGCTCCTAATTGAATGGATGGGCCTTCTCTACCTAAGGAAAGACCACCCATGACACCCAAAGTACCTCCCGCAAATTTACAAATCAAAGTGGAAAACCAACTTTTACGTTTTAAAAAATATCCTTTTAGAATACCTTCGATTTGAGGAATACCACTACCTGAAATCATTGGATTATAATCTACCATTTTTCCAATCAAATAGGCTACGATACCAAAGATAGGAATCAAAAGAAAAATCCAAAAAAGATTTTTTGATATAAAGTCATACATCGTAAAGGCAAAATTTTCACCTTTTGACAATATCAACCGATAGAGTACGACAACACCTCCGGCACAAATACCCACTAATACGCTTTTTAAGACAATTATGACATTATCAAATACCGAATTGGTCAGGGAATGATAATTATTTTCCAGTTTCATGATTTCACTCTTTTCTTATCTTTTAAAAAATCCACCTACAATTGTAGTAGCCTTTTTTAAATCTTACAACCCGTATATCCTTTCATTTTAATCTCATATTCATTTCTATTTCCTTTTATATTTTCATTTCATCAAGATACGAAACAAATAAAAAAGACTGGCTTTTAAATCCCAGTCTTGTGATATGAATTTAATAATCAAATGTTGTATTATTCAGCTTTTAAAGTAAACTCTGTT
This sequence comes from uncultured Faecalicoccus sp., assembly GCA_902497095.1. Classification (GTDB taxonomy): domain Bacteria; phylum Bacillota_I; class Bacilli_A; order Erysipelotrichales; family Erysipelotrichaceae; genus Faecalicoccus. The sequence continues at coordinate 5,458 of CABVDD010000006.1, read as the reverse complement.
TTCCAAAGTCCATGTAAGTTGCAGTATTCATACACTGTAACTTTTCCGGATTTATTCTTCATACAGAAATGTGCTTCTGGAGCCATATCCGGAGTCAAAGCTTTCTTTACATAAGATCCATCCTCAAATTCTACCCAAATCGCATTGATATAATGTTCTGGTGTCATAGGATGAGCAACACTACCAACTTTTACGATCAACTTATGTCCATCTTGTTCTACCACAGGTACATGTTTTTCCAAAGCTCCATCAACTTCACCAGCTTTAACTTCATGTAATCCTTCAATAGCACCTTTTGTAGGTTCTACAACAAGTTCAAATACTGCACCGCATCCATCACATTTATAAATTTTCATTTCGAAAACCTCCTTTATATTGACATTATATCTTTAAACTCTAAAATAATCTATGAATATGCTTTCTTTACTTCAAATTTTGCACTGTGATGAAAATCGACTGCAGTTTATTCCAAAAAAAGAGATTTCTCTTTTAGAGCTGCAGTCTCTTTTTCATGCTTCTAAAAAACACTGGAATCAATGTACAGATTTTAAAGAACCTTGGCTTCATAAAGACCAATGTTATACGATTTCCTTTAAGCCTAAAGAATTTTGTCGCTCTTTATCCTTTAATGACGTTACCATTCTTTATGAAGATTGTTTTGTGATCGTAGCTTTTAAACCTCCTTTTTTGCTTGTTCATGATGATGGCCTTGCCAAAGATTCACTTCAATCAAGAATTGATGGATACTTAATGATGCAAGGTGCATTGTATCCCAGTCAAGCTATACATCGTATTGATTATGAGGCCAGTGGACTACTTCTTTTTAGTAAACATCCTTTTTTTCAACCTTATTTTGATTATCAAATGCAAAGTCATCAAATAAAAAAAGAATATCAATGTATCGTAGAAGGAAAATTTCCTTCCTCTATTCATGAAATTGATAAGCCCATAGGAAAAGACAGACATCATGCACAAAAAATGCGTATCGCAAAAAACGGAAAACCAAGCAAGACTAAGATCCTTTCTGTAACGACCAAACAAAATGTTTCTAAACTCAATATTGAAATCACTACAGGAAGAAAACACCAGATTCGTGTACATTTAGCTTCTTTAGGCTATCCGATCTATAACGATCCTTTATATGGCACACGAAAAGATAAAAGTGGCCTTTTACTTCAAAGCCATAAGTTAGTTTTTTCTTTGCCTTTTCAAGATAAAAACATGAGTGTAGAATGTCCTGAAGAGCCTAGAATGCACTTAGAAGATTAAACAGATACACCCAAAGAACATACCCTTTTAAATAGGAGATCCAAACTCCCACACATAAGCAGGAAACATAGGGAATCATCTTGTTTTGTTTTAGAATAGCCCAAAATAAACCAAAGACTATAGAAATTAAAACCGCTATCATCATGCGTTGTATGCCTAAAAGCAGTCCAAAGAAACAAAGAAAGTATACATCAGCTATTCCTATCCATTCTGGATGCCTTCGATGTAAAAGCAGGGCTGGTACACTATATAAGAGGGATGCTATTCCATATACTTGTTTATAGAACATGATAAAACAAATAATGATACAGATACATGGAATCAACCAATTTCTACTGATATAAAAAGTATGTCTGTCTTGTTCAAAAAGACAAAACAAAAATGTAAAAAATAGTTGTGTAAACCAAAATCTATCTTGTGATACAAATGGTATGCATGCCAAAGAACAAAGTGAAAAAAGCATCGGTTCGTTTTTTTTAGTTTGTTGTAATACTTTTGTTTCATATATTGAAACGACAAACGTACATACCAAAATAAAAAGAGTTTCCATACTATTCAGTATAAAAACTCTTTCTTACTAAATTCTTACTTTATTCCCCTTTATATTCAACAATTTCTACTTTTTCTATCACAATATTTTCAAGAGGATGGTCCTGGTTATTAGTTTGGACTTTAGAAATGGCCTGCACCACATCCATACCTTCAAATACTTGCCCAAAAACGGTATGTCCTCTTTGTGGATCAAATGCATTATAAGCGCCATCTAAAGAAGGATTTCCTCCCTGGCTTTGATATAATTCTTTATATGCATCATCCACTTTATCCATATTCAAAAAACTATATCCGTAATAGTTTAAAACAGATTGTTTTTCATCATCACTCATATCTTTAAGCTGGTCATAATTGGCCTGCATGCTTTGCCAATAAGATGGATCTACAGCCGGTGCTTGATTAATAAAAAATTGGCTTCCATTGGTGTTGCTTCCTGCATTTGCCATAGATAAAGCTCCCGTTATATTGACAAGCTTACTGCTAAATTCATCATCGAATTCTTCTTTCCAAATGCTTTGACCGCCACTGCCATCTCCATTTGGATCTCCGCCTTGAATCATAAAATCGGAAATAACTCGATGAAAAGTCAAACCATCATAATAACCATCTAAAGCTAATTTTTTAAAATTATAAACTGCTTTAGGAGCGGCTTCGCAAAAAAAGCGAACATAAATATCACCCATGCTTGTATGCAGTATCGCAATCTCTTCTCCTTTTTCAGGTTTATCTAACTGATCCGCTAAGCTCATATCAGAATCATCTGGCTCTGGCATATCTTTTAAGGCAACAAGTGTATCTTTGTTTTCTAAGACATGAATAGCTGGATTTTCTTTAGGCTTGGCACTACAGCCAATAAGCATAAAACCACTTAATAAAACACATAGTATACGTTTTATAGTATGCATAAATTATCCTCTTTCACTTGTCACCAAATAATCAGGATCATTTGGAATTTTACGATATACGATCTTTAATAAAATTGGAGTGATCACGGTAGTAAAGACTACACATAATAAAACCGGTGTTACAAAAAAGGAAGGGAAAATGCCCAAGGCCATACCACGATTGGCCACGATAAGCGCTACTTCTCCACGCGATACCATTCCACAACCGATACGAATGGCTTGTGATTTAGAATAATGACATAATATGGCCCCTAGTCCGCAACCAATTACCTTGCTTACCAGGGCAACAACGCACAACAATAAAATTAAGATCAAGACCGTACCGGAAAAATGTAAAGGTTTCAGCTTTAAACCGATACTGGCAAAAAATACCGGAGAAATCAACAAATAAGATAAAGTCCCGATTCGTTTTGTCACATAAGCACATTGACTGGTACCTGAGATGATCAACCCTGCAACAAATGAACCAGTGATATCGGCAACACCGAAAAATTCCTCAGATACATAAGCCATGATAAGTGCAAAGGCAAAACTGATAATCGAATATCTTTGCAGTCCTCCGCGAGGATCGTGATCAAACCACCAGGCAAATATTTTATGCAACAGAATACCTATGATTATCGCAAATACAAAGAATAATACGATCTTAAATAGGACAACGCCAACATTCACAGAACTATCAGCCAATCCGGATACGATCGTTAAAGCAATAATGCCCAATACATCATCGATCACAGCAGCGGCTAAAATCGCATTTCCGCTCGTTGTTTTCATGGCTCCCATTTCTTTTAATGTTTCTACCGTGATACCTACAGAGGTTGCTGTCAGAATAACGCCTAAGAATAAATTGCCGATCCAAGCCTGCGATCCTACATTATAAAAGCTGGCGACAAGATATCCTAAACCTAATGGTACCAATACCCCTAAAACGGCAATGACCAAAGCTTTTAAACCGGCTTTTCTTAAATCGGTAATACTGGTTTCCAGCCCGGCTCCAAACATCAAAACAATAACACCGATCTCAGAAAGTGAAGAAATCAGATCACTGGGCTGTACCCAATTTAAAATGGCCGGTCCTAGTATGATACCTGCAAGCAAAGCACCGACAACAGCGGGCATCCTTAATCTTCTGGTAAATAATCCAAATACTTTGGTTCCTAATAAAATGAGCGCAATATCTAATAAATAATGATAATCTGACATAAAAAAACTCCTTACACAACGAGCATTATACTCCTGTGTAAGGGGTTTCATCAAGTTAGAATGATACAGGTATCGTAAATTCTTTGTTTGCGATTGGTAAATCTATACTACCGATTTCTAAATGATAAGCACATAAAGAATAGTTTTTCTGCTTTCCCTTATATCCATATTTAAAATCGCCACATAATGGATAGCCTAAAAAAGACAAACTCGCTCGTATCTGATGAAAACGCCCGGTTTTTAAAACAATATCAACAAGGGTACTTTCTTTTTGTCTTTCAATTACTTTTACAAACATTTCTGCTTTTTTATAACCAGGCTTTTGATCACGAGATACTAATGCCTTGGTATCTTGTTTTTTTATGTAGCAGCAAATCTCTTTTTCATCCCAATTTATATTTCCATCAATTTTTGCACAGTACACTTTTTTTATTCTGTGTTGTGCAATCGCATCATTCATCAATCGCAAGGCACGTGCATTTTTGGCAGCCAAAACCAGACCACTGGTATTTTTATCCAAGCGATGGCAAATAGCCGGAGAAAAACTGTTCTCTTTTTGTGGATCGTACTCTTTTTTTTGATACAAATAATATTGAATGCGATTGACCAATGTATCTTGCATGCCTTTTTGATCACTTTGCGATAACAATCCAGATGGTTTATTAACAAGTAAGATATCATCATCTTCATAGATTACATCGATCTTTCCAGTATTGATTGGTTTTGCCTTCTGCCTTATATTTAAAAATTCCAAAGGCAAAAATATAAGAATCTGATCTCCTTCCTGCAGTTTTTGATCATACGTACAACGTTTTCGATTCACCTTGATTTTTTTATTTCGAATGGCTTTATACATCATTGACTTTGTCAGTGTTTCATAATGTTTTTGAAGAAAGCGATCTAAACGCTGACCAGCATCATTTACACCAATCTTAATCTCCTGCATAAATGACCTCTAAACACTCTTTTAAAGAATCAAGCACTTGAACACCTGCTTGTTGTAAACGTTCCTTAGATTGATGACCTGTAGTCACAAGTAAGCATTTTCCACCAACTTTACTGGCCACTTCATAATCATGCAGACTATCTCCTACAAACCAGACTTCATCTTCTTTTTGGCATGTCTTCATATAAGATCTTGCAAGTTCTAATTTACTATGGGCAAAAATGTCCTCGATTCCATAAATTCGATCCACTTTTTCCTGTACATTGTTTTTTTGTATCTGCGCTAATAAATAGTCTTTCTTGCTGGCGGAAAGAATGGTTTGTTCAATTTGTAACTGTCTTGCCTGTTTTAATACCTCATTGGCATCTTGCACAAGCCTACAATCATAACTTTTTTCTTGATAATACTCCATATATTCATGAGCCAATTGCTCAAACGATGTTTTTGAAAAATCAAATCCAATAGCTCTATAATAATTTTCAATAGGAAATCCGAATACTTTGCGATAAGCCTCTTTATCCGGCAAACGATCTAATCCATGATGCGATAATAATGTATTAATGCATTCCAGACATAGATCGAT
>CABVDD010000005.1 GCA_902497095.1 uncultured Faecalicoccus sp. | reverse complement strand
ACGATTCTCAAAAGTAGACAGTACAAATAATTAAAACGTACTGAATACAGAGAGAATCGTATTTTTTTATATTCCATAGTTTAAATCATAAAAAAGAGGTATCATAAACTCATCTTTTGATGGTTTTATGATACCTTTGAATTTTGATAGAACAAAGTTTCTTTTCGAATTTTTAAAATCAGACGCAAAGCATACATTATAAGCAGTACCATCCATGAGAACCCTTCCGCAAAAGCGATCACCATATTGGAAAAGATACCAACGAGTGAGTAGGATCCAATAATTCGACTGATTAAAGAAATGATGCCGGCAAAACTTGAATAACTGATATCACCAATTCCTTCAAGGAAACTTTTTATGACGGTTGCGATACCATAAACAGGATAAAAAATGGCAATTACATGGAAAAAGTTGTTTCCTATTTTGACTGTTTCTGATTCAGCTCCAAATATCTCAATAAGATGACCTCCCATCATTAAGACAAAACCTGTCATTGCCAAAGAAATGACGATCATTAAAGCTAAACCGACACTAAGAACTTTTTTGGCTCGCTTTATTTGTCCGGAACCATAATCTTGTGCAACAAGGGTGGAAATTCCAGAGCCAAGATTGATAAGAGGAACGATAATAACAGAGTCTACACGATAGGCAGTTGTAATGGCTGTAACGGTTTGTGTTCCAAATCCATTCATGAAATTCTGTAAAACAAGATGACCAACAGAACTTATGCTTGATTGCAGCATGGGAGGAAAGCCAAATTGCCAGCCTTTTTGAAATATTTTTTTGTCGAAAGCACTTTTATTAAGACGAAATCGTAAAATAGGATAATTTTTTATAGTATATAAAACAAGAAACAGAGTCATGGCCATTTGTGAAATAATGGTTGCGAACGCTGCTCCTGCTACATTCCATCGAAAATGCGCCACAAAAACAAGATCTAAAATGATGTTTACAATAGCAGAAAGTAAAACAGAATAAAAGGGAGCCTTACTATTTCCTACACCACGAAGTCCTGAAGAATAGACATTGTAGACGGCAAGAAAAGGAAGGCCAAGAAAAATGATCCGTAGATATTCTTCTGCCAGACTAAATGTATCTGGTGTCGTATGAAGTAATTGTAATATGTATGATGTCAACCATATTCCCATCACTGCCAAAACAGTAAATACTCCACCTAGAAAAATAGAAAATGTAGATAGTATAGAAGGGATGCTTTTTAAATCTTTACTTCCATATTTTTGTGCAAATAAAATAGCCAGTCCTAATGCAAATCCTGTGATTGCCGTAACAAAAAAATTGATAATGGTCGTTGTGGATCCAACCGTAGCTAAAGCAAGTTCACCATTTATATTTCCAACGATAAAGGCATCGGCCCAATTATATAACTGTTGTAATATGCCACTAAGAATAAGTGGTAAACTAAATTTAATCAGAGTAGATGCAATGTTTTTGATGTTATTTATTTCCTTTGCTTTTGTCATTGAATTTACCTCCAATCTTTAGATGTAGCAATATTCTTTTCTTCAACAATGAAAAGACTAGTTTTTATAAAAAATGAGAATAGTAAAGGAATAAATGAATATACAATATCGCGATCATCGAAAAAGTCGTCTTGTTATCGATATTGCATATAAGTGATGGCCAGATCTTGTTTTAGATAACAGGAAAAGGGCTCTATCTTGACTAATATCAGAATAAAAAGTGTTTAGTCCTACCATATAAAAAAATGCATCCAAAAATTAACCTTATAGCACAAAATTGTGCCGTACCTACGGTTAATTTCTGAATGCCTTAACGATTAACTTTATCCGGTGACAAAGAATCGGCAATTGTTACCGGAGTATGTTAACAAGCTTTTTGATAAATGTCAATTAAAAACATTTAATACATATAAATTATAGGAAATAGATAATTTACAAATATAAAAGCGTCTTTATTTTAAGATCAATATGTCAATGAACAATACTATAACTCTGTATTATATTTCTAATAAGTGGGGATAATATTCATTACAGAGAATATCATTACTTCAACAATCTTTGTGGTTTTCAAGGAATGTATTAAAGAAGGCATTGTCTGAAAAGATGATGTTTTTATTATGCGTTTTAAGCATAAAAGATGATTGAATATAACTATTTCACATGATAAATTCCAAACACTATAATTTTCTCAAAGGATAGGGCAAGCAATTTGCCGTATTCAGAAAGGAGAAAAAATGAAACGATTTTCAATTTTATTACTTTCATTTAGCATGTTTATTTTTTTATCTGCCTGTACCAATCAAAGTACAACGAGTGTATCTAAAGCCGATACTTCTTCACAAGAACAGGATATTTTGATTGCTTATTTTTCTTGGTCAGGAAATACGGAAAAGATGGCGAATATGATTCAGGAAGAAACAGGAGGAGATTTGTTCAAAATTGAACCAGTAGAAACATATACAGATGATTATGATACGTTATTGGACCAGGTACAACAAGAATTAAACGATAATGTTAGACCTGATATTGCGAATGTAGTAAACAATTGGAATGACTACAAGGTAATTTTTGTGGGATATCCAACTTGGTGGAATCATGCGCCTATGGTGATGTTGAGCTTTGTCGAAAGCTATGATTGGGAAGGCAAAACATTGATACCATTCAATACAAGTGGAGGAAGTGGATTTGGAAACAGCCTTGAAAGCATAGAAAGCAGTGCTTCTGGTGCCAATATATTAAAGGGATTATCTTTGGATGGAGATACTGTAGAAGATTCTCAAAACGAAGTGAAAACTTGGATTTCAGAACTTGGCTTGCAATAAAAAGATGGTATAGCGCAACTTAAAATAAAAGTGTACCTATTTAAACATGAGTGAATTAAGATTTTAAAATTATAGAAAAGAGGTAAATAATATGAAGAAAAATTTAGGTTCTGTTTTGGCATTATATCCTACACCACTTGTTGTAGTAGGAAGTATGGTCGAAGATAAACCAAACTGGGTATTGGTAGGCCATGTTGGTATTTTAGGGCATGATCATGTATTAGTATCTTTGGCAAAAACTCACTATTCTAATCAGGGGATTCGAAAAAATAAAACATTATCTATAAATATTATAAATAAAGAATTATTACCAAAGGCCGATTACGTTGGATGTATAAGTGGAGCTAAAAGTGATAAATCCAAAGTATTTGATTATTCCATGGGAGAATCTGGTGTACCTATGATCAGCGATTCTCCGGTGGTGATGGAATGTGAAGTAGAAGATATTTATGAAACTCAAGGTTTTGATAATTTTATTTGTATTATTCAGAATACTTTTGCGGATGAAAAGGTATTAGATGAAAAAGGAAAGATCGACTATCATATTCTAAAACCAATTCTATTTGAGATGCCAACCTATGAATATTTAGAAACTGGAGATGTTTTAGGCAAATGCATGACAATGCATAAAATGAAAGAAGAATAAAAAAATACATCAAGATAATTGATTATGTCATAGAGAGTATTGATTTAATGAAAAAATTTAGAATACTATTATTAATCGCAATTTTCTTGAGTGTTGGTGTAACAGGATGTAACAGCCAAAATGAGACGGAAATTAATGATGAAAATGTAATGATTCAAGGAGAAAATAAAGAAATGAAGATCAATGTGATAGTAAATGGTATAACTTTTACAGCTTCATTGGAACAAAATGAAGCGGTAGATGCATTGTTGGATATGATGAATGAAGGTCCTGTAACAATTGATATGCAAGACTATGCAGGATTTGAGAAAGTAGGATCCTTACCAACAAGTCTTCCAACACAAGATCAAAGAGTAACTACTCAGCCAGGAGATATAGTTTTATATCAGGGGAATCAGATTGTGATGTTTTATGGTACGAATTCCTGGAGCTATACACGATTGGGACATATTGATGATCTTTCGGGTTGGCAAGAAGCTTTAGGCAATGAAAATGTGACAACAGTGCTTTCATTATAAAAAATTTATCCAGTCAAAATTATTCGTATAAACAAATGTATCACAGACTGGTGATATTAAATTGTGTATTGTATCAATAAGATAGTGCGTGCAGTAAGAATTAAAAAACGCTTGAAAATGAATTTGTTTTCGAGCGTTTTTTTATGATAGAAACTAAAATTTTATGATTCCAGAAAAGTTGACAAATAGCTTACGGGGGGGGGTAAAATATGAAAACATTAAGAAAAATTAATGTTTTCTAAAGTGTCAGTAAAGAAATAGCTTATATGATGGTACAAAGGGGTGATTTAATGAATCATGTTTTGTTGATGTTGGATAAAACCGTTCAACAATATCCGGATAAAATTGCGGTGATAGAAGAAAATCAAAGTTGCACTTATAAACAGCTGCAAAAGAATTCAAAAGCTGTCGCAAGTTACTTACTTCAAAATTCTATCCGTCATAGACCCGTGATTGTATTTATGGATAAGGGAATACTTGCTCTATATGCTTTTTTTGGAAGTGTGTATTCACAAAATTTTTATTCTTTATTAAATCCTGAATTTCCGGATTCACGTTTAGAACAGATACAAAGTGTACTTCAGGGACATGTTGTTTTGACAACGAAACAATATGAAGAAAAAGCAAAACAAATTTTTAAAGAAACTTCTGTGATTGTAGTAGAATCTATACTTTCTACGACTATACAGGATGAATTGGTAAATGAAGCTATTCAAAAAACGATAGATACAGATCCTCTTTATGTCAACTTTACATCTGGTTCTACAGGTGTTCCGAAAGGGGTTTTGATTTCACATGGGTCTGTTATTGACTTTATTGAAACATTCGTCAAAACCTTTTCTATCAACAAAGATGAAAGATTTGGCAATCAAGCACCATTTGATTTTGATGTTTCGGTAAAAGATATTTATTCCTGTTTATATATAGGAGCTACCTTGGTTATCGTACCCAGGTCTTATTTTTCTAAGCCAACAGCTTTGATTGATTATCTTTGTGAAAAACAAGTTACGACATTAGTGTGGGCTGTATCGGCATTGAGCTTGATTTGTACTTTTCATGGATTGGACTATAAAGTCCCTAAAACGGTACAAAAAGTATTGTTTAGTGGAGAAGTAATGCCATATAAGCATTATCAATCTTGGAAAAAAGCATTGCCAGATGCATTGTTTGTGAATTTGTATGGTCCAACTGAAATCACGTGTAACTGTACATATCATGTTTTAGATCCAGATCGTGATTATACAGAAGGAATTCCTATTGGAACAGCTTTTGTGAATAAAGGGGTATTTTTGTTGGATGCGCACGATCAAAAAATTATAGAACCCAACAAAATAGGGGAACTTTGTGTAAAAGGGAAAGGGCTGGCATTAGGCTACTATCGAAATGAGATGCAAACAAAAGCGCATTTTACACAAAATCCTTTACAAGAAGCTTATTTTGAAAGGATATATCGAACAGGTGATCTGGCATATCAAAATGAAAAAGGTGAATTTGTCTTTAAGGGAAGAAAAGATTATCAAATTAAATACTTAGGGCATCGAATTGAATTGGAAGAGATTGAAAAAAGAGCATTAGCTATAGAGGGAATCGAACAGTGTATTTGTCTTTTTGATGATGTCAAACATCGCTTATATGGATTTTATATAGGTGCTTTATCTAAGGAACAGTTTGTCACTTGTTTAAAAAAAGATTTGCCAGCTTATATGATTCCGACTCGTTTATTTTTAATGGAATCTATGCCTTTGACAAAAAATGGGAAAACAGATCGAAAAGCTTTGTTTGAGTTGACGAAAGGAAAAAGAAAATGATGCGGGAAGAATATATTCGTAAATTAGCTGCCGCTTATGAAACGCCGTTTTATTGTTTTGATGCGGATATCTTAAGAAAACGAGTTCGTTATCTAAAAGCTTCTTTACCAGATCATGTTGAATTGTGTTATGCCGCAAAGGCCAATACTTTTTTATTGAATCTTTTAGAGAATGAAGTAGAATATTTTGAAATTTGTTCACCGGGTGAATATCAGATTTGTAAAGAGTTACATATGGATACGCATAAAATCGTATTATCCGGCGTTTATAAAAAGAAAGAAGATATAGAAGCAATTTTTCATTCCAGACAAGATTTGCCAATAATGACAATTGAATCTATACAACATTTTGAGATCATAGATGAATTATCCAAAAAGTATCAAAGAAAAGTTTTAGTGTTGCTTAGACTGACAAGTGGAAATCAATTTGGTTTAGATAAAGAATCGCTTAAGGAAATTCTTTTAAAGTGTCAACAGACTCAATTATTATTGCCAAAAGGCATACAATATTTTTCTGGTACACAGAAACATTCTGAAAAAAGAGTGCTTAAAGAATTGGATTTGCTTGAGAGCTTATTAGAAGAATTAAAAGCTATGGATTATATACCGGAAGTATTAGAATATGGTCCTGGATTTCCGGTTGATTATTTTTCTTCTATGAAATTTGATGAAAAAGAACATCTTGCGTTTTTTAGCCAAGCAATACAACGTTTTAAAAATCAAAAAGTCGTTTTAGAGTTAGGAAGAAGCATTGCGGCAAGCTGTGGGTTTTATGTAACACAAGTTGTCGATACTAAAACAAATGGTCATCAAAATTATGCTTTAGTGGATGGTGGCATTCATCATTTAGTCTATTATGGACAAGGAATTGCCATGAAACAACCGCCTTTTCGGTTCTTTGAGAAAAGTCATCTTCCTGAAGAAACCTGGAATATCTGTGGGGCTTTATGTACAGTAAACGATATTTTGATGAAACAGGTGGTGTTGCCTAGACCGCAAATTCATGATCTATTTTTGTTTGAAAATGCAGGAGCTTATTGTCCGACAGAAGGTATGTCATTATTTTTGACAAGAGATCTTCCTGCTGTATTGATTGTAGATAAAGAGAAAGAAAAATTGGTGCGTGAACATACAAGTATAGCTTTATTGAATACACCAAAATAGAAGGAGTTAATATGGAAACAATTATTGAAATTTTAACAGAGATCCAACCAGATTTAGATTGTAATCGAGAAGATTTGATTGATGGACATTTATTAGATTCATTGGCCATACTTTCATTGGTTGCGGAATTAGAAGATGCATTTGATGTAATGATTCCAGCTGTGGAAATTATACCGGATAACTTTAATTCCGTTAAACAAATGAAGGCTATGATCGATCGTCTTGTTGAGGAGGAATAGGATTGGAATCTTATTTCACAGTGATGTTTGCCTTTTTCTTTTTGCCAATCACACTGTTTTTATATCAGGTGTTTCCGGCTGGAAAGCGGTGGATCGTTTTATTAGCGGCCAGTTTACTTTTTTTCTGGTCTATTAGCCAAGAGTTGATTTTGTTTGTGATTCTATCTGGATTTTTGATTTATTTTTACGGATTGTGGATGGAAAAAATAGATGGTAAGGAAGAATCACATAAACTGGCACAGAAGAAAAAGAAAAAAGTTTTGATCTTTGCGATTTTTATAAATATAGGAATCCTTGTGCTTTGTAAGTATGCAGGATTCCTTTTAGGAAATATCAATACGCTTTTTAGTTGGTTTAATATATCTGTATGTATTAAAGCTCCTAAAATCGGTTTACCTATTGGTATATCATTTTATAGCTTACAGGCAGTGTCATATTGTGTTGATGTATACCGGAAAAGAGTACAGGCAGATCATAATCCATTACGATTACTATTATTTTTATCTTTTTTTCCTACTATTATGGAAGGTCCGATTTGTCGCTATGAACAAACAGCTTATGCCTTGTGGGAAGGAAAACCAATTTCTTATCATTCTTTGACATTTGGTGTGCAAAGGATCCTGTGGGGCGTATTTAAAAAACTGGTCATTGCCGATCGTTTGAATCCAATGGTCAACGAATTGTTTACAAATTATCAAAACTATAGTGGTGGAATGGTTTTGGTCGCAATGGTGACATGTACCATACAACTGTATATGGATTTTTCCGGTACGATGGATGTGGTGATTGGGATAGCTCAAATTTTTGGCATTACTCTTCCGGAAAACTTTCGTCAGCCTTTTTTCTCTAAAAGCATAGCGGAATTTTGGCAAAGATGGCATATTACTTTAGGTACATGGTTTAAAGATTATATATTTTATCCTATTTCAATGTCTAAAATGGCAAAGAAAATTACGAAAAAGACGAAAAAAAAACTGGGATATTATTATGCACCATTAGTCGCAGGTTCCATTGCGTTATTAGCTGTATGGATTGGTAACGGTTTATGGCATGGTGCCGGCTGGCATTTTATCTTTTTTGGATTGTATCATTTTTTCTTTATTTTGATGGGAAACTTGATGTTGCCGCTGCTTCGTAAATATCATCTTCAATTCAACCATGGAATATTACGATATATCGCGATGTTTAGAACGACAGTGCTTGTGTGTATCGGTGAATTGATTTTTAGAGCGGATGGTTTGCGTATTGCCTTATCAATGATACAAAAAATGTTTATGGATTTTAGTTTTCAATCACTGAGTGAAATACCACTTTCACAGCTGCATATAGATATACAGGATATCTTATTGATTATCGTGTCTTTGATCGTCGTATTTATAATTAGCGTATGTAAAGAAAAGAATGTGAAAATACGCTATAGTGTGGCAGCTTTGCCAACGGTTTTTCGCTGGACATTGTATTATACTTTAATATTTTCAATTATTTTATTTGGTGCTTATGGTGCGGGCTATGTGCCTGTGGATCCAATGTATGCCAGTTATTAGGAAAGGAGAGTAGTTATGTCAGGAAAATGGAAGATTATCGGACGAGTTGCTCTTTTCTTTTTAATTTTTTTGATTTTGGTAGGTTATGGATCTTGTATCGTTAATCCTAAAGATAATCTGGATCAATATGGCATGCGAGATATTTCGGCAAATGGGATCTTAAGTGAACAAAAGGATTCTATCGATGTGTTATTTTTAGGGGACAGTTTAGTTTATTCCTCTATTTCACCTATGGCGATGTATGAAAGAGAAGGCTTTACCAGCTACTTATGCTCTACCCCGGCACAACCTTTATATTACACAAAAAGCTTGTTGGAAAGAACTTTACAAGAACAATCTCCTAAAGTTGTGGTTTTAGAAGCTGATACGATTTTTCGTGATTTTTTGGCAACCGATCCTATTGTAGAAGAAATTAAAGCTATGTTTCCTTTATTTGAATATCATGATCGATGGAAAAGTCTTCAATTGCAGGATTGGACAGATGATGTACATTATACTTACAACAATGTCTTAAAGGGATTTCGAATCAATCGTGAGAAAAAACCAGTACAAAAGATTGGCTCTTATATGGATGATCATAAAAAAGGAGAGAGCATTTCAATCGTTAATCGATGGGTGTTGGATTCTATAGTTCAAATGTGTCAGGAAAAGGGTTATCAACTTCTTATTTATAGTACACCTAGTTATAAAAACTGGAATTGGAAACGTCATGATGCGGTTCAAACTTATTGTGATTCCAAAAATATTCCATATCTGGATTTAAATACGGAAACAAAATCGCTGTCTATTGACTGGAAGGCTGATACAAGAGATCAAGGCGATCACTTGAATTATGAAGGGGCCATGAAGGTTACAAGATATATGGAGACATATCTAAAGATGAATTATGACTTAAAAGATCATCGTCAAGATGCGAAATATCAGTCTTGGAACGATTCTTTAGTAAATTATAAAAAGATGATAGAAGGTCAAAAATAATGCGTATTGGATGTGATATTGTACAAATACAAAGGATTCGACCGTCATTGGCACATAAAATTTTGAGTGAAAATGAACAAAAAATATATGAAAAACTAAAAGAAAAACGAGCTGTTGAATTTCTTGCGGGACATTTTGCGGCCAAAGAAGCTATTTTTAAAACTCTGGATGAAAAAATAGAACTTAAAGATATTGAAATTACATATGATCGTGTAGGAAGACCTCTATGTAACATTGAAAATATAGAAATCAGTATATCGCATGAAAATGATTATGCCATGGCTGTTGCCTTACGATATTCTCTATAGATTTTATGGGAATTTGGTATATACTATTAGAAAACAAAGGGAGGAGAAAATCATGTCTTATACGATAATGATTGCCGAAGATGACGAAGATATTGCGGAACTGATTTCTCTCTATTTAGAAAATGATGATTTTCAAGTGATATTGGCAAGAGATGGAAAACAAGCTTTGCGACTATTTGAAACACAAGATGTTGATCTTTTGATTGTAGATCTTATGATGCCGGAAATGAATGGATATGAGACGATTCGAAAGATCCGCGAATTTCAGAAATTCCTATTTTGATCGTATCGGCCAAAAGTATGAATCAAGATAAAGTATTAGGTTTAGGTATAGGGGCTGATATGTATTTGACAAAGCCTTTTGATCCTTTGGAACTGGTCGCACAAGTTAAAGCAATGATTCGAAGAAGTTATCGTTTTTCTACATTAGGAAATAAGAAAGATAAGTTCCTTTTAAAAAGAGGAGAGTTAGTTTACGATTCAGAAAAAATGTGTATTTTTAAAGCTGATAAAGAAGTTACATTGACTGCTTATGAATTGAAAATCTTAGTGACTATGATGAAAGCGCCAGGTCGTGTTTTTACCAAATTACAACTTTATCAAGTCATTAGTCGGGATTATTGCCAGGCGGATGAAGATACGATCATGGTTCATATTTCTCGCATTCGCTCTAAGATTGAAAAAGATCCTTCCAAGCCACAATATATCAAGACGGTACGCGGGCTAGGATATAGGTTTGAGTATGAAGATATTTAAAAAATGGTATAGTGTGACAGGTTTATTTATCGTCTTGTTGATGATGTATACTTTAAGCTTGTTAGTCTATCGTGCTGTGTTTGAACATTTGGAAACACAACGAATGATGAATGCTTTTCCAAATATTTGGAATGTTGTGAGTGATACGGAAGTTTTAAAACAAGAAAAGTATGATACAATTCCTATTCGACAATTTCCTCATAGTGCGTTCATCGTATTTGATACAGAAGATCAAAGTGTGGTCTATGCTTCGGATGAAAAAATTCTTCAAAATATATATTATGATGATTTAGAGTTTATTAATGATTATTCAAGTAAGGAATTTTTTAGTGTATCAAAAATCATAGATGATAATAAAGGGCCTTTTTACATCATCAATCAGGAAGTTTATGATGAAGATGAATCTATGGATGTGATATATGATCGTTGTATATTAAATAGTCAATATGAAATCATAGAAGGGAATCTGTTTGCGGATAGAAAAAGTTTAAATAAAAGAGACTTAAACTTTCTACAAGGGGTATATGATAAAAAGATGAATATTGAAAAATATGCTTATTCGAATCAGACAGGTAAAAAACGTGTTTTTGTTTTTATATCGCCTACTATGACAGAACCGGCATATCATCGAATCGTAGAAGAGAATAGTAGACGACAAATTTATTTTCTTCCTATATTTCTTTTTATTGTATTGATTCAAATTTTATTTTTTAGATATATCGTAAAGCGTTCATTTTTACCTTTTCAAAAGGCAATTGTACGATATCGAGAAAATGCGAATACTAGTTTTGATGAGGGCATGATACCTTTGGAGCTTCGCCAGACAGCAAGAGAATTTCACTATACAGTTTTGGCATTAGAAGAAACAAAAAAAGAAAGACAACGAGCTCAACAAGAAAAGTATGCCTTGATTTCAGGAATATCACACGATTTAAAAACACCGCTGACTGTAATTCGAGGCTTTTCAGAAGCGTTGTTGGAAAAGAAAGTGCCAGAGGAAAAAGTGGAAAAGTACTTACAGACGATTCATAAACGCTCTTTAATGGCTAATGACTTGGTCGATTCTTTGTTTGGTTATGTAAAGATTGAACATCCGGCTTATCAACTTCCTGCGCAGAAAGTAAATGTCTGTGAATATACAAAGCAGTTTTTTGCGCAAAAATATCCGGAAATCGTCGCAAAAGAATTTGATCTGGATATTGATATACCTGAAAGAGCTTATTATTCTAAGCTGGATACACAGCTTTTTGATAGAGTATTAGAAAATATTGTAGAAAATAGTTTAAAACACAATCCTTCAGGCACTGTGATTTTTGTGAAGCTGATACAAAAGGAGCAGAAAAATATATGGATTTTAGCCGATAACGGAATCGGGATGAAAGAAAATATCCGAGAAAATATTTTTATGCCTTTTGTCACAGGTGATGAATCTCGTCATAATTCAAATGCCAATGGCTTAGGTATGACGATTGCCTATAAGATCATAGCTTTACATCATGGAAATATGTTTGTCGTTGCCAAACCTCAGAAAAAATATTCTACAGAATTTCATATTGAATTGCCAATAGAAAAATAGGGTGAAGATTTACTATTTGTTGTAGAGGCTTTGAATATATGAAAATATATATTGGCTGACATCTTTTGCCGGTTCTTGATAGGCACTATCAGAAAATACAACGAGAATATAGTCTTTGTATTCGCTATAAATGATGCCTCCGTCTAAATAATATGCATCGGCCCAGCCGGACTTATGAGCACATTTAGTATCTGTAGAAAGTCCGGCAACGATGCCTGAATCATCCGCGCATTGTTTAAGCAGGTCCAGCATTTCCTGGCAATAAGATTTTGTAAGGATATCAGAATGATAAAGCATGTCTAAGAATTGGGCTACATCTTTTGGGCAGGTAGTATTATTACCTCCATCAGAAAAATATCCATCGCCTGGGATTAGACCATGGTGAATCTCTGTTCGTGTAAGGCCCAGTTCTTTACAAAAATTATTGACTATATGAGCGCCGGCAACACCATCTCCATCTCCAAGTTTTTGTAATAAGATATTGTAGGATGTATTATCACTGTCTATGATCATCGCTTCTAAATAAGGCCGGCACTCTTCTAAATTTAGCTTTTCCTGATAAACTTGATCGTAAATGGCACCCATGACAAAAATTTTAATGATAGAGCATGGATACATATCTACATCGTTGATCAAGAAATCATTGTCAGTCTCTAGATCTTTAAAGTAAACCGCATTATTTCCAGGATAAGTATTTAATATAGAGCGAATTTGTGATTGTAGTGAAGATAAATCCAACTGTAACCGTCCTTTTTTATCAAATGTATATTTGACTCCATTTATTGTAGTATCTCCAGTTACCATCTTTCCTTTATCATCAAAGTAATACATATCGTTATCAATGGCTTGAAAAGAATTTGTTTTCATACGTCCCTCTTTGTCAAAATAGTATTGATTAGATTTGATAGTCTGAAGTCCGTTTACTTGTTTTCCATTTTCATCAAAATAGTAAGTACCATCTTCTGTTTCAAGAAAGCCTGTATGCATATAGCCGGTTTCTTCATCAAAATAGTAAACGGCATTGTCTATGGTTTGCCATCCATAAACTTGTTCATGGTCTTCATTTATGTATATGATATGAGAAGAATCAAAAAGTGAAGCATTTTTAAATCCTGTTTTTTGCGATTGATACATAGTAAGACAAAGACATAAAAAAAAGAAGAGCAACAAAGCTAAACTGATCAAAAGAATCATTTTCTTAGTAGATTTATTTAAATTTGCCATTAAATGCATAGACGATTCACACCTTTTAGGATATTATAAAGCAAAAAGACGTTTTTTTAAATACGAATGAAAAGAGGTCTATATGGAAAAAGTCAAAGGAATTTTAGAAGTATTACCCGATGGGTTTGGTTTTTTACGTGGGGACAATTATTTATCGACTGAAAATGATGTGTATGTTTCTCCTTCACAAATCAAATCTCTTCGCTTACGAACAGGGGATGTGATCGAAGGAGAGCCTAAAGAAAAGAAAGAAACGGAACGCTATCGTGGCTTGATGCGAGTGGATCTAATAAATGATCATACAGTAGATGAAGCTTTTCGAAGAAAGAATTTTGAAAAACTGACACCCATTTTTGCGAATAAAAAATTTAATTTAGAAACACCGGATGGTGGTTTGGCAATGCGAATCGTGGACTTGCTGGCGCCGATTGGAAAAGGGCAGCGTGGCTTGATCGTATCACCACCTAAGGCTGGGAAAACAACACTATTGAAAAGCGTTGCGAATTCTATAATAAAACGAACAAGAACGGTAAAGATGATCATTCTTTTAATTGATGAAAGACCGGAAGAAGTAACAGATTTTAAAGATTTTATCAAAGAACATAAAGCGCAAGAACGAGTAGATGTCATCTATTCAACGTTTGATGAACTTCCAGAGCATCATACTCGCGTAGCGGAAATGGTTTTAGAAAGAGCTAAGCGTTTGGTAGAACATGGAGAAGATGTGGTTGTTTTATTGGATAGTATAACCAGATTGGCCAGGGCTTATAATCTAACTTCACAGACTAGCGGAAGAACGCTTTCTGGCGGTCTGGATCCGGCCAGCCTTCATTTTCCTAAAAAGTTTTTTGGAGCTGCCAGAAACACAAGAGAAAAAGAAGGCGGATCTTTAACGATTTTGGCAACAGCTTTAGTCGATACAGGAAGTAAAATGGATGATGTGATCTATGAAGAATTTAAGGGAACCGGAAATATGGAACTGGTATTGAATCGAAATATTTCAGAACGCCGTATTTTCCCTGCAATTGACATCATGAAATCAGGAACACGCAGAGATGATTTGTTGTTGTCAAAAGAAGAACAAGAAGCAGTGACTAAAATTCGTAAATCTATTAATCGCTTGAGTGCAGAAGATGCTACAGAAAGTATATTAAATTTATTTTCAACTTATAAAACAAATGAGGTCTTAGTACAACAAGTATTGACGATGAGGTAGAAATATTCACATTTCTGCCTTTTTTATAAGGCAAATAAAAACTCGGCAACTGCCGAGTTTTGTGGGTTATTCACTGATCTTGGAATCAATATCTTCAATTTGTGCTTCTAATTCTTTGATGAAATCTTCTTTGCGATGAATCTGTGCTTCAATATCTTTCATTTCTTGTTCAGAAACTAGACCATACATGGAGTCTTGTAAACGTTCGATTTGACGTTTTTGATTGTTTAATAAATCAACTTTACGAGCACGAGCCTCTTTCATTCTATTTAGATGATCAGCCTGTCTTTTGGCATTGGCTTTACCCAATCCATCAAAATAGATATCATTGATTTCACGGAATTCATTCCAGATCTTATCATCTTTATTCTTTCCGCAAGAACCAATTTTTTTCCATTGTACCGCAAGATCTTTCATCGTTTCTGTGTTTTCACGAGAATAGTCTTCACTATCTTTGATGGCACGGGCTTTTTCGATCAATTCTTGTTTTTCTTTAAGATTGACAGCTTGTGTACCATGCAATTCTTCATAGAAAGCATTACGGCGCGTATAGAATTTTTGACGAGCACTGTTAAAAGTTTCCCATAGAGCATCGTTATCTTCTTTTCCCGCAAATCCGGCTTCTCTCCATTGTGTCATTAAATCACGGAATTTTTCTGATGTTTTTTTCCATTCCACAGAATCTTCCAACTCTTTGGCCTTCTCAATCAATTCTTGTTTTACTTCTTTGGCTTTATCAAAGTTTTGATTCATGTTTTCCCAGGCTTCTTGTTTACGATCATAGAATACCTGGCGCGCTTTCTGGAATTCTTCCCAAAGGGCATCGTCTAAGTTTCGGCCTGCACTTGGAATTTTTTTCCATTCTTCAAATAATTCCTGTTGCTCTTTCGTTGTCTGTTTAAGATCTTTAGCTTGTGAAAGTTGTTTGGCTTTTTCAATCAAAGCACGTTTAGCTGCTTCATGCTCTTTTTCGGCTTCTTTAAATTTGGCATAAAAAGCATCAATAGCTGCTTCAAAGCGATTTTTCAAGTCTTCTTCGTATTCGCTTTCCCAATAATGAATCTGTCTCCAGCTGCGTCTTAACTGATTGACTTTTTGGCTGGCTTCATGTTCATCTTCTATTTCGCCAATTTTTTCTGCCTCTAGTATAAGAGCCTCTTTTCGTTTGATATCTTCATCCATATCATCATATTTTTCTTCAAAGTAGTTTTCGTTCATAAGCTCACCCCCTACTTTTTGATACATATATGAAGTATATCACAAAATTAGTAACATCCCAAGAAATTCCAAAAAATTCCTAGGAATTTTCTAAAAATGATAGAAAAAGATATTTTTAAGATGGTTGTAAAATGAATAAACCCATGTTTCAATAGAAATAAGAAAGAGGTTTAACTATGTTAAAAAAACAATTTACTTTATCATCATCTAGTGACGATCTTCCTTTATCTATGTTGCAAATGGCTCCTGATCAAATGCCTTCTGGTGTAATTATTTTGTTACATGGAATGGCGGAACATAAAGAAAGATATATGTATTTTATGCAGGCATGTGTGAATGCAGGATATGTGGCTTTAATCTATGATCATCGAGGACATGGTGACAGTGTTTACTCTAAAGAAGACTTTGGTTATTTTTATGAAGAGGATGCCTGTTTTATTGTGGAAGATGTTAAAGATGTAGTTGATTATGCTCATCATAGCTTTCCGGCAGTTCCAGTGTATTTATTTGCTCATTCTATGGGAACGTTAGTGGCTCGGCTATATTTAAAAAAATATGATGATACAATTGATAAAATGATTCTTTCTGGATCTGTTGTCAATAATCCTTTAGTCAATGCAGGTCTTGGTATCACAAAGCTTTTGACTATGCGATATGGGAATAGACATCGTAGTCATTTTATTCAAAAGTTAACGTTTGGCAATTATGATCGTAAATTTGAAGGATCATTAGAAAATCGATGGCTTTCAGAAAATGCTCATAATGTAAAAGGGTATAACGAAGAAGAAAAGGATGGTTTTATCTTTACGTTAAATGGTTTTAAAAACTTGTTTTTAATGGTGAAAAGAACATTTGATGATCAAGGATGGAAGGTAAAAAATCCCAACATTCCAATTTTATTTTTAGCAGGACAAAAGGATCCTGTTATAGGATCTCTTAAACAGCTGCATAAAGCACAAGAGCATTTACGTAAGCAGGGATATAGAAATATTAAAGAAAAAATATATCCAAATATGCGCCATGAAATCTTACAAGAAGAAAAAAAGGATACCGTGATCTACGATATCCTGACATTTATAAAATCTTAAAGTTCTTTGGCGATTTCTCTTGCCACATACACACCACTGGCGCTGGCATGGCTTAATGAATGGGTAACACCAGAACAGTCTCCGATGACGTATAATCCTTTATGACAAGTTTCCAAGCGTTTATCGACTTGCACTTGCATATTATAGAATTTGACTTCAACACCATATAATAAGGTATCATCACTGGCAGTGGATGGGCAAACTTCATCCAACGCATAAATCATCTCAATAATATCATCCAGTTGTCGTTTTGGGATGACCAAAGACAAATCGCCCGGTGTTGCTTTTAAGGTTGGCTTTACAAAGCCTGAGGCGATACGGCTTGGTGTAGAGCGTTGTCCACGAATCAAATCTCCAAAGCGTTGAACAATCACACCACCGCCTAACATATTGGAAAGTCGGGCAATGGATTCACCATACTGATTGCTTTGAGAGAATGGTTCTGTAAAGTGATTTGAAACCAATAAGGCAAAGTTTGTGTTGTTGGTATATTTAGCTGGATCTTCATAACTGTGTCCGTTAACTGTTACGATTCCATTGGTGTTTTCATTGACAACAACGCCATGAGGATTCATACAGAATGTACGTACCATATCTTGATATTTCTTGGAACGATATACGATTTTTGATTCATATAGAGAATCTGTCAATTCACTGAACGTATCAGCTGCTAATTCTACACGCACTCCGATATCGACACGATTGCTTTTGGTTTTGATGCCTAAACTTGAACAAACGCTTTCCATCCATTTACTTCCAGAGCGACCGGTAGAAATAATGCATCGATGACCTTGGTAGCGTTTTTGGTTTTGACAGACAACTTCGTATCCATCATCTGTTTTTTCAACCATATCGACTGGTGTATAGAAATAGAAATCAACTTTGTCCTTTAAGATATCATAGAGATTTCCTAATACAATATAGTTGATATCAGTTCCTAGATGACGTACATTGGCTTTTAATAAGTGCAGATTATGCTGCAGACATTTTTTGGCGATTTCTGTATGCGTATTTACATACAATTTTGTCTTAGCCCCACCATATTTACAATTGATGTGATCTACATATTCCATCAATTCAATAGCTTGTTTGTGTCCAACATAGTTGAACAAGTCACCACCAAATTCATTTGTAATGTTGTATTTTCCATCGCTGAAGGCACCAGCACCCCCAAAACCATTCATAATGGCGCAAGTCTTACAATGGATGCACGATTTGATTTTTTCTCCATCAATTGGACATTTTCTTTTTTCTAAAGGTCCGCCTGTTTCAAAAATGGCAATTTTAACATCTGGTTTTTCTTTGAGCAGTTCATAGGCAGAGAAAATACCGCCAGGGCCTGCTCCAATAATGATTACATCATACATACGACACACTTCCTTTTTTTAAACCTTGAGTATTATTCATGAAAACAAAAGAATTGTCAATATTTTAGCTTATAATCCTTTTCCTTATATAATAGGAAAGATTAGATACTTTTCTTTTCATGTTTCTATGTTTATTATACGTAATTTATTACACTTACAAAAGATGGAATATTTGAGTTCTTTATAAACCGTGCTATAATGATTGTCGATTAAGGGGGTAAATAAAAGAGAAACGGCCGTCACCTGTTCAAACCCCGAACAACCCCATTATGACGCTGCCTTCTCTTTTTTATTATCTATGAAACAAAAAATCAAAGAAATCATTGTTGTGGAAGGAAAAAACGATACCAATAGACTTCAATCTTATTTTGATTGTGATACGATTGAAACAGGTGGAGATCAGCTTCAAAAAGATACGTTGGAAAGAATCAGCGAAGCACAGAAAAAAAGAGGTGTGATCGTTTTTACGGATCCGGATCATCCGGGAGAACACATACGAAGAATGATACAAGACTATATACCGAATTGTAAGCATGCGTTTATTGATAAGAATAAGGCAAAGACAGATAAAAAAGTAGGTGTCGAACATGCATCGCGAAAAGATTTATGGGACTCTTTATGTCATGTGGTTACTTTTGAACAAGGAATCAATTCACTGCGTTGGGAAGAGTTTGTAGATTTGGGCTTGACAGGTTTAGCAGATAGTGCGAAAAAAAGAGAAAAGATCTGTCAGAAGTTTCATATTGGGCCTTGTAATGCGAAGACATGTTTTAAACGCTTGAATCAGATGAGAGTGACAAGAAAAGAAATTGAGGAAGATTGAGTATGCAGCCTATTGCGACCATCAAAAGGACAAAAGAAATTCAAGAAACATATCAGATTTTCACAAAGAAAAGCTATGGTCAAAATTTTATCATAGAGCCTAAAGTCGTGGAGAAAATAGCGCAGGCAGCTATAGATGATGCTTCAGAGCTCGTATTTGAAATTGGACCGGGAATTGGTGCTTTAACACAATTTTTATGCCAAAGAGCAAATCGTGTCATTGCCTTGGAAATTGATGAAAGATTACCAGCTATATTACAAAAGGAGATAGATGGCAATTTAGAAGTTATTTTACAAGATGTATTAGATATTGATATCGACCAATTGATCCGATCAAAGCGTCAAGATCACCAAAAAGTGGTTTTTGCCAGCAACTTGCCATATTATATTACAACGCCAATCTTATTTAAACTTTTTGAAGCCAAAGAGCCAATTGAAAAAATTACGGTAATGATGCAAAAGGAAGTAGGCGCCAGGTTTCTGGCAACAAATTCAGAAAGCGAATACAATGCATTAAGTGTGATTACACAATATCGTTGTGATGTAAAAAAGATCATGGATGTTTCTCGTCATGTATTTTGGCCAAAACCGAATGTGGATTCGATGGTTGTACAGTTTACTTTTCATCATAAATATCATTTAGAAAAAGAAGATTATTTCTTTGAATTGGTCAAAGCTTGTTTCCAACAAAGAAGAAAGACCATCTATAATAATTTGGGACAATGGTTAAATGATAAGAAAAAAGCAGAAGAAATACTTTCCAAGGCGAAAATTCCTTTGAATACAAGAGCACAACAATTAAGCTTGGAAGATTTTATATTATTGTATGAGGTGTTGGCATGAAAGTAGAGGCACAAGCTAAGGTAAATTTAGCTTTGGATGTTGTTGGGACAATGGAAAATGGCTATCATGAGTTAGATATGATTATGGCACCGGTTTCTTTATATAATGAAATAGAAATCATATCGGCATCAAAAGATCGTATTACTTGTGATACGATGGTTCTTCCGGAAAATTCAACGATTCACAAAACACTGCAGGTGTTAAGAGAAAAGAAACCTGACTTAGGACATTATCGAATCCATGTGATCAAGCATATACCAGACCAAGCCGGTTTGGCTGGAAGCAGTGCCGATGCGGCTGCGGTTTTTAAAGCCATCTGCCACATAGAAAATCTTTCAATGGATAGAGCACAACAATTACAGCTTGCCGCAAAAATAGGTGCCGATGTACCTTTTTGCATGGTCAATCGATTCGCAAGAGTAAAAGGTATTGGAGAAAAAATTGAGACTATCACAACAGATTGGAAACTTTCTTGTTTACTTGTGAAGCCATCGTTTGGTATATCAACACCACAGGCTTTTCAAATCTGGGAAACAAAAGAGCCTTTACATGTAAATGTTTCTCAAATACAAGAATGTATTGAACAAAAAGATTATGATCGCTTATTGCACAAGATACAAAACGCACTGGAAATGCCGGCGTTTATGTTACAGCCTACTTTAAAAGAATTAAAGGAATCTATGGAAGCGTTTGGTTTGGATCGAGTCATGATGACAGGCTCTGGTTCGTGTCTGATGGGTTTTTCAAAACATCATAAAACTTTGTTAAAGACACAGGAGTATTTTTTAAATCAAGGATATTTTAGTCAGATCGTAACGATCGGTTAGGAGGAAGTATGGCCAATTCAATCGTAGAAATTGCTTTATATATCGTATGTTTTGTACTGAGCTTTTATGCGATCAGTGCCATTCAGTTTGATAAATTTTGTCGTGTGAAACAGCCGGCAAAAGTAACGTTGTTGATGTTTTTATGCGCATTGGCTTTAGCCTATCTTTGCGCTCAGGCCATCTTATCATTAACGATTTATAATGGATTGGGTGTTTAGACATGTTTGAGCGATGGTTTTTATTGGATGCAGGGGCTTATGAATTACGCTTGCATGATTGTTCCAAGCATACGGATGCCAAAACCAGAACAATAATCGCAATAAAAAATAATCAACCGTTATATTATGGACAAGATGCGATTTCTTGTATTTATCAAGATTCTTTGATGCAGATACGCTATCCCATATGGGAAGATTCTATTGATTCAGTAATTCATTCTCTTTTAGAAAATTGTATGGATGTGCTGCAGGCGGATCAGTCTTTATTGAAGCCTTGTATTTGGATGGCAATCCCAGATTGGTATGATGAAGAGTATCGTATAAAATGGCAGCATATTTTATTAGACAGCGGAATAAAAAAAGTGAAATTCATCACGAATATGGATCTATTACAAACAAAAGAACCTTGTTTTTTGATTCATGCCGGACATTCTTATACGGAAATGGGCATTTATGTGAATGGAACTTGTCGAAGCTATAAAAGAATCTTTTTTGCGGGCAGTCGTATGGATGAACAAATCAAACGTATCGTTGCGACAAAAACGAATTGTTTGATTACAAATGAAGATGCGATAGCATTAAAAAAAGCAGCCAGTGATGCTTTTTGGAAAAATCAAAACGTTCGTCTTTCTTGTACGGCAATGGATCGATATCAGAAGATGCAAAGAATTTCCATCAGTGCCTGGGATCTTTGGTCGGGAATGGAAATGGTTGAACAACAAATTGTGTTATGGGCTAAACAATGTTTTAAAGAACAACCTTTACAGATGAAAGAAGCATTGTTGAAGAATGGCTTTTTTTTAAGCGGAGGACTTGCTCATTGTTTTGGCTTGCGACAATTATTGGAACAGGCTTTTGGATGCACGATCCTGCATACAAATACACCGGAATATGATATCATCAATACAATGAAGGAGCTTAAAGGATGATCGATCTGCAATGGATCTTGCTTGCCTTTATGGGAAGTTTGATCTTGACCCCATTAATAAAGAAATATTCTATTCTAGCCCAAGCTTATGCCAAAGAAAACGAAAGAACAGTACACCATGGTTTGATTTCTCGAATCGGCGGTGTAGCTATCTATCTTTCTTTTATCGTCGTGGTTTCTTTATGCATTGAAGTGGATTCTACGATCAATGGTGTTATTCTTGGTGGAAGTATTATGTTTTTTGCCGGGCTGGTAGATGATTTGATTGATTTAAAACCGCGCATGAAACTTTTCTTAGAATTGATTGCGGCTGTTGTAGCTATTTATTTTGGTGTTCGAGTTGATATAATTCGCCTTCCTTTTGGGATCACGATCGATATAGGTATCTTTTCAGTACTTTTTACTTTAGTTTGGATCATAGGCATTACAAATGCAGTGAATTTGATTGATGGCTTAGATGGACTTGCCGGCGGATTATGCGTTATTGTTTTGATCATCATTGGCAGTATGGCCATCATCGAAAGACGTTTTGATATCATGTCTTTGGCTTTTGTGCTTGCCAGCAGTGTTTTAGGTTTTTTAGTATATAATTGCCATCCGGCCAGTATATTTATGGGCGATTGCGGTTCATTATTTTTAGGTTTTATGGTTTCTACTATATCCATTATGGGATTTAAATCGAGTACCATTATGACACTTGCTTTGCCTGTGTTGATTTTAATGGTGCCTATCATTGATACTCTATCAGCTATCTTACGTCGAACGTTAAAGGGACAACGCTTTATGCAGGCCGATAAAAGCCATCTTCACCATCTTTTGATGAGACAGTTTGGTCATCGTAATACCGTTTTGATCATTTGTGGAGTTACTTCTTTATTTGGTGTAAGTGCCTTTGTTTATATGATCAATCGAACGATTGGCTTTTTTGTAATGTTGGCCATATTGTTTGGTGTAGAACTTTTCATTGAAAAATCATCAATGATTTCTAAGCACTATCATCCTATTTTAAGTGTAGGGCATTGGATACAAATGCAGGGAAGTCGGATAAAGAAAAAGATAAAAAGATAAAAATGTCATTTTTTCGTCACATCCTGTTGCTTAGATTAAAGTATGCAACCTAAAGACTGGCTAAAACAAAAAGAAAACGGAATTTCTGTTGCGGCCTTAAAACAATTGATTCAACAGGCCAAAGAACAAGAATTTCAAATGTTAGAAGAATTAAGCATCAATGAAGTGTATGATTACATGATCTCTAAATTAAATTTCTGTCAAAGAAAACAAGCATATAGTTATAAAGATATTTTGTCTCAATTGCGAATTGAAAAAGGAGATATATGTTTCATTGATTATGGACAAGCATATTTAATGGAAATCGGCTATCAACATTTTGGTCTGATTCTAGCGTTTAAGCATAATAAAGCATTTGTGGTGCCGATGACAGGAAAACCAATTCATAAAAAGAAAAGTCATCTTTTCGCGCTGGGAGAAATTCCTGGTCTTTATAAAGAATCTTGTCTTTTTTTAAACGATGCCAAATGGATCAATACAGCACGTATCATTGATGTGAAAGGTCATATCGATCCCAAAAGTCAAAAATTTCAAGATATTTTGAAATCTGTATGTAAATGTATAGGTGTTTTTACGTAACAAGTAAAACTCTATAAAATAGAAAGGACGAGGCTGTTGAAAAGACAGCCTCATTTAAAATGAGAAATAAAAAAGCAGGTGTGAATGAATTGGAGCTAAGAAAAAAGGGTGGTAGAATAAGTACATGGTTCAATATCAGGGAATAGTAGCTTGTTCAGGTGGGCCAGACAGTATGGCGCTGCTTGCACAGATGTGTGATAAGAAAATCATTGTGGCGCATGTAAACTATCATAAAAGAGATACAGCCAATCGAGATGAACAAATTGTTCGCAACTTTTGTGATAAGCATCATTTACCTTTATTTGTTTGTGCTCCTAAGAAAGATACAGTCGGCAATTTTCAATCTTGGGCCAGACAAGTACGTTATGATTTTTTTGTAGATCTTGCGCTTCAATATCATATCGATACTATTTATGTAGCTCATCAAAAAGATGATCTTTTAGAGACTTATTTCTTTCAAAAACAACGAAATATGCGTTGTGAAACATATGGTTTGAAAGAAGAAAGTTTCTATAAAGGAATTCGGATCTGTCGTCCTTTACTGCATCTTACTAAAAAAGAATGTATGCAGTATTGCTTAGACCATGATATTCCGTTTGGGATCGATGAATCAAATTTAGAAGATGGCTATACGCGAAATCAGATTCGTCATTCTATGATTGAAACCATGTCAGAACGTCAAAAGGAACAATGGCTGAAGACCATAAAAAAAGAAAATGATGCATGGAATCAAAAAAGAGAACAGATTTCTTCATTTTTGGAAACCTGGGATCAAAGTATAGAGTCTTTAACAGATTGGCAGATCCTGGAAGAATGGATTTTTAGAGAGACTAAAAAGAGAATGTCTAAAAAAGCATGTATAGATTTGATGAAACAGCTTCAAAGCGATGCTTTGATCGATCTAAAAGACTATGATTTAGAAAGTTATCAAAAGAAGCTTTATATCCAAAAGAAAAAAAAGCCTGTTTTGATTCAGCTAGATACACTGAAGTATGGAAAATATGATGGTTTTTCTATCGAACGAACAGGAAAGAAAATTGAGGGGATCACATTATATCCGGATGATTTTCCTTTGACGATTCGCAATGTGCAATCGGGGGATAAAATCAAAATGACCTGGGGTACTAAAAAGATACATCGTATTTTTATTGACAGAAAGATTCCACGAATTTTTCGAAAAAACTGGCTGGTTGTAGAAAACAGTAAAAAAAGTATCGTGTTTGTGCCAAAAATAGGCTGTGATGTCCAACATTTTAGTGTTAAACCAAATGCTTTTATGATACAATGAAAATCGTATCTTAAGGAGATTATGTTATGATCAGTAAGGATATTCAAAAAGTTTTGATTAGTGAAGACCAAATTGAAAAACGCTGCGAAGAACTCGCAAAGGAAATTGAAAACGATTACAATGCATTAAATGAAATTCCTATCATTGTTGGATTATTAAAAGGAAGCGTGCCGTTTATGGCAGAGTTGATCAAACGATTCACTTTTGCTTGTGAGATCGATTTTATGTCTGTCAGCTCTTATGATGGTACGGAATCCATTGGGGATGTACGCATTGATAAAGATATGGATCTTTCTTGTAAAGGACGTTCTGTATTGATCGTAGAAGATATTGTAGATACAGGGCGTACTTTAAAAGAAGTAAAACAGCTACTTTTGCGAAAAGGGGCAAAGGATGTCAAAGTTGTTAGTTTGCTTGATAAACCAGAACGTCGTGTTGTAGATATTGAAGCAGATTATAAAGGCTTTCCGGTACCAAATGAGTTCGTAGTGGGCTATGGTTTAGATTATAACCAGAAATATCGGAACTTACCTTACATAGGAATACTGAAACCTGAAGTTTACCAGTAACCAAGGAGGATGCCCATGAAAAAATGGATCAATTATTTGCCTACGTTGTTTGTGATCATGATCGTCTTGTCGCTGTTCTTTTACAGTTCACAAGGCTCGACACGGACAATGAATTATACACAGTTTGAGAAAATTGCAGAAGATGTGGACTTTGGAGACAGCCGTGTTTCTATTTCATCCAATATCATTCATGTCAACGGAACCTATTCACGTCATGACGAAAAAATTTCTTACAGTGTGATCATTCCATATTCTGAATCAAACATGGAATGGTTGAATAAAACATTGACGGATGATGGCGGTGAAATCACGGTAGAAGATCCAAATCAATCAAGCATTTGGATCACTTTGTTGGGAAACATACTGCCATTAGTCATTATAGGAGTCTTTTTCTATTTTATGTTTGCCAAAATGGGCGGTGGAGGCAGCAATAAAGCGTTTGAATTTGCCAAATCCAAGGCTCGTGTAGAATCCAATGTGAAGACTCGTTTTAAAGATGTGGCAGGTTGTGAAGAAGAAAAAGAAGAAGTCAAAGAAATTATAGATTATTTAAAAAACCCTAAGAAATTTACCGATATGGGAGCGCATATTCCTAAAGGTATTTTGATGGTAGGCCCACCAGGAACCGGAAAAACATTGCTTGCCAAAGCTGTGGCCGGAGAAGCCAATGTACCTTTCTTTTCAATATCAGGTTCTGATTTTGTCGAGATGTTTGTTGGTACAGGTGCCAGTCGTGTCCGCGATATGTTTAAGAATGCGCAAAAGAGTGCACCTTGTATCGTGTTTATTGATGAAATTGATGCGGTAGGAAGGCAACGTGGAGCCGGTATGGGCGGCGGAAACGATGAGCGAGAACAAACATTGAACCAGCTGTTGGTTGAAATGGATGGTATGACCGATAATATCGGTATCGTTGTCATTGCGGCTACAAACCGTCCAGATGTATTGGATCCGGCTTTGTTGCGAAGCGGTCGATTCGATCGTCGTGTTACAGTCAATTTGCCGGATGTTAAAGGACGTAAGGAAATTTTGGAAGTTCATTCTAGAAATAAAAAGCTTTCTTCTGATGTATCATTAGAGAATCTGGCAAAACGAACACCGGGATTTTCGGGTGCAGACCTTGCCAACGTATTAAATGAAGGTGCCATTCTTGCGGTTCGTAAAAAAGAAAAACAAATTACGATGAGTGATTTGGATGAAGCCATTGACCGTGTTATGATGGGGCCGGCTAAAAAGAGTAAGAAGTATACAGAAAAAGATAAAATGCTGGTATCTTATCATGAAGCCGGACATGCGGTGATTGGATTGAAATTGGAAGATGCCGATATGGTACAAAAAGTTACGATCATTCCGCGTGGAGAAGCCGGAGGTTATAACTTGATGACACCTCGAGAAGAAAAATACTTCCATCGTAAAAGTGAGTTTATTGCACGTATTACCGGTCTTTTAGGCGGACGTACAGCGGAAGAGATCGTTTTTGGAGAAGTCAGTGCAGGTGCTGTCAATGATATCGAGCAGTTGACAAAGATTGCCAAAAATATGGTTCGTGTATATGGTATGTCTTCTTTAGGACCCATTCAGTATGCAGATCCACAAGGAAATGTTTTCTTAGGACGTGATTATACACAAGGCAGCTCTTATTCTGATGGCGTTGCCGATGAAATTGATAAAGAAGTTCGTTCAATTGTTGATGAATGTCATACACAGTGTCGAAAGATCTTAACTGAAAACCGCGATCTGTTAGATCTGATTGCCAAAAACTTGTTTGAACATGAGACATTGACAAATGAAGAAATCAATAACTTGATGAATTATGGTACGCTGGAAGGTCCGGAAACCAAGAAAGCAGAAACTCCGGAAGAGCCAGAAGAAAGTGGACAGGACGTTCCACCATTACCAAAACAAGGTGTTGAACAAAAAGATTTAGATGACGCCTTGAATGAATTGACGAAAAAGAAAAGTTAAGACGTTTAAGACGTCTTTTCTTTTGGAGGAAAGAAAATGAAAGATACATTATGTAAAGCTTTAGTTTGCCAAGAACATATTCGCCTTTATTTAGTAAGAAGTACAGATTTAGTTCAAGAGGCAAGAGATCGTTTTGATTTATATCCTTGCGCATGTGCAGCTTTAGGCAGAGTTTTATCAGTAGGTTCTTTGATGGGAAGTATGTTGAAAGATGAAAAAGAAATGTTAACGATTTCCATTAATGGACATGGTCCTATCGGTTCTTTGATTGTGGATGCCTATCATGATGGTAACGTACGCGGTTTCTGCTCGAATCCACATGTGGATACAGAAATCAAAGAGAACGGTAAATTGGATGTAGGAGCAGTTGTAGGAAAAGATGGAACGCTTACAGTAACTAAAGATTTAAGCATGCAGGAAAATTTTTCTGGAACTGTTGAGTTAGTCAGTGGAGAAATAGGAGAAGACTTTGCGTATTATTTTACCAAAAGTGAACAAACACCTACAGCTGTCAGTGTAGGCGTATTAGTAGATCCTAGCGGCAATGTCATCAGTGCGGGTGCTATGATCTTACAAGTTTTACCGGATGCGACAGATACCGACATATCTATTTGCGAACATGTTTTAGAAGGATTAAAACCAATGAGTACGCTTATAAGAGAATATGATGATTCTTCCCTGGAACAACTTGCCAAGGATATGTTTGAAGATGCTCATGTTCTTTCTGTACAAGAGGTAGCTTTTTCTTGTCCATGTTCTAAAGAACGTATGGAAAGAGCATTATCCACATTACATGAAAAAGATTTAAAAGCGATGATAGAAGAAGATCATGGAGCGAAAGTAACATGTAATTTCTGTAATGAAAGATATGAATTTACAGAACAGGAGTTACAAGATATTTTGGATAAGAGAAATGAAAACAACGTTTAACATAGGAAATGTAAAAATTGATAATCCGGTCATAATTGCACCTTTGGCAGGTATCAGCAACATTGCGTTTCGACGAATTTCCAAGCGCTTTGGCGCAGGGTTAGTGTGCAATGAAATGGTTAGTGATAAAGCCTTGTATTATGCATCTAAAAAAACTTTTGAAATGTGTCAATGTGATCCCAATGAACATCCTGTCAGTTTCCAGCTTTTTGGCCATGATATCGATACGGTTGTATTTGCGGCAAAATATCTGGACACACAGACTGATTGTGATATCATTGATTTTAATATGGGCTGTCCCGTTAACAAAGTGATCAAAGCACAAGCTGGAAGCTATTTGATGAAAGATATTGAATACGCAAAGGAATTGATGTACCAGGTTGTACGTGCGGTATCTAAACCCGTAACTGTGAAAATGCGAATCGGTTTTGATAAAGATCATATCAATTGTGTAGAGCTGGCAAAGGCTATGGAAGAAGTGGGCGTACAAGCGATTGCGGTACATGGCAGAACCCGCTCTCAGATGTATGAAGGAAAAGCAGACTGGTCATATATCAAAGCGGTTAAAGATGCGGTTTCTATACCGGTTATAGGAAATGGTGATGTGCGCAGTGTTGATGATTTTCATCAAATGATAAAACAGACGGGTTGTGATGGAGTCATGATCGGACGAGGCATCATCGGAAATCCTTTCTTGATTCAGGAATGTGTAGATTCTATAACTGGGCAGAAACATGAATTTTCAGTGGAAGATCGAATCCGAATCTGTTTGGATCATGCGCAAGGCTTGATTGAGACAAAAGGTGAATCTATTGCGATTCGAGAGATGCGAGGCCTTGCTTCTTGGTACTTAAAAGGTCTTCCAAATGCCAGAGAATTTAAAAATTTGTGTTCTGGTATGCAGACCATGGAAGACTTAAACAGAATTTTAGAAGAATATAAGAATAAAGCTAAGATATAGTTTATAAAAACCTTTGAAGTATAACTTCGAAGTTTTTTTTAGAAAAACAGATGTTCGATCAATATTTTAAACCCTAGAAAAATCAACATGAAACCACCAAGATATTCGGCGTATTTTTGAAAGATAGAACCTACTTTTTTTCCAATGAGAACGCAGGCAAAAGACAAAATAAAAGTGATGATACCTATCCAAAAAGAAGCCCAGAGAATAGGAACTTGTAAAAAGGCAAAACTTACTCCAATGGCTAAGGCATCAATGCTGGTGGAAATCGCAAGTAAAAGAACAGTTTTTAAAGGGATCGAATGAAGAATTTCGCATTCTTCTTTGTGTTCTTTACCTTCTTTGATCATGTTGATGCCAATGATGCCTAATAAGATAAAGGCGATCCAATGATCGATATTTGAAATGAAAATGGTAAATTGACTACCGGCAAGATAGCCGATACAAGGCATGATACCTTGAAACAATCCGAAGGCAAAAGCAAGAATAAAAGCATATTTTAAAAGACTTTTTCGTGGTAAAGCCATACCTTTGGCCAAAGAAACTGCACTGGCATCCATGGCTAGAGAAACGGCTGTTAAAATCAAAGTAAAAGTATCCATACACCCTCCAAAAAAAGAAACGAGGCCTATGCGAAAAATCGCATAAGTCTCGTTTTTTACAGTAAACCAGATCTGTAAAGATCAATATGTTGATTTACCCACTTACATATTTGTAAGATAACTACTCCCTTACGTATGTCTAATTCTAACAAAGTCATCAGGAAACTGCAATTTTATATAGTTAGTAAACTCTAATAAAAGATGTGATACAATACTAATATGGAAACAAAAAGATGTATATTAAGACATTGGCAGATACAAGATGCTTCTAGATTATATGATCTGGCAAAAGATCCAGATGTTGGCCAAGAGCCGGCTGGCCTTGTCATACCAGTGTTCAAGAATCAAAAAAGATCATTCAAGACGTATTTTGTTTTCCGCAGACCTATGCTATCCTTTTAAAAGAAACCAATGAAGTCATTGGCTGTATTTCGCTGATGTTTCAAGAGCAGGCTAATGTGTCTTTGTCTAAGGATGAAGCTGAACTTGGTTATTGGCTAGGTAAAGCGTATTGGGGACAAGGAATTGTAGCAGAAGTAGCACAGGAATTACTGCATCATGGCTTTTATCAGCTTGGATTAAAACGAATCTTTTGTGGCTATTATAAAGGAAATGAACAAAGTAAAAGAGTGCAGGAGAAACTTGGTTTTCACTATGTGTATACCGTAAAAGATAAAATGGTTTTAGGAACCAAAAGAGAAGAAATTGTATCAGTATTGGAAAGGAGCAGTGAATGAAACTATATATCGTTCGTCATGGTCAGACTCTGTTTAATTTGATGGGGCGTATTCAAGGATGGTGTGATTCTCCGCTGACGCAAAAAGGAATAGAACAAGCAAAAAATCTTCGTTTGTTCTTTAATGATATACCATTATCTGCAGGGTATTATTCAGGCAGTGAAAGAGCGGGGGGATACATTAGAGTTGATCCTTAATGGTCGAAATATTCCCATTAAAAAAGATAAACGATTGAAAGAAGTTTATTTTGGTGAATATGAAGCAGAATACATCAAAAATATCTTTTCAGATGGTATTGTGAGACCGGAAGTATTTTATGAACATGGAGGTGAGCATCGTCATCATGCCGCACAAAGGTTTTTGACGGCTTGTAAAGAGATAGCACAAAAAGAAACAGGGGATGTATTGATCGTCAGTCACGGATCTGTCATCCGACAATTTTTAGAAGAGCATTCTGAAACATTTCGACAGTTGTCAAAATCACAAAATTTGACGCAGGCGCTGGTTCCTAATTGTTCTGTTAGTATAATTGAGATAGAAAATGAATCGGTAAATATAATACAGTTGCCTACGATTTATCAATGAGGGAGAAATCCCTTTTTTTATTTTATATAAAACCTATATTTTCACTGGACAAGATATTGATTTTTAGATACACTGTATGAGTTGCGTTAGTGAAAGCTAACTTTAAAGGAGGATCTATGAAACGAATTTATAAAATAAGCTTGGCAGTGGTTTTAAGTTTTTTGTTGGCTGCCTGTAGTTCAAATAGTGTATCAAATACACAAAGTTCAGTATCGGATACAACAGGTTATCCTATTACGATTGAACATGCTTTTGGAAAAACGGTATTGGATCAAAAACCAGAACGTGTCGCAACGATTTCCTGGGGCAATCAAGATGTGCCTTTAGCTTTAGGTGTAGTTCCAGTTGGCGTTTCCAGAGCCAATTTTGGTACAGTGAATGAAAACGGGTTACATTCTTGGACACAAAAAGCTTTTGATGAATTAGGTGTAAAAGATCCGATTGTTTTTGATGATACAGATGGTTTGGATTTTGAAGCAATTGCCGATACGAATCCCGATGTGATATTAGCGGCATATTCCGGCCTTACTCAAGAAGATTATGATACACTTTCACAAATTGCTCCTGTGATCGCATATCCTGAAAAAGCCTGGCAGACTTTATGGCGAGAACAAGTTTTGTTGGATGCCAAAGGTATGGGAATGGAAGAAGAAGGGAAACAATTGGTCTCAGATACAGAAAAAATGATTCAAGATAAGACAAAAGAGTATTCGCAATTAGAAGGTAAAAGTGCTGCTTTTATATGGGTCGATGCTACTGATACTGGTTCTTTCTATGTATATTTGCCAAAAGATCCAAGAGCGGCTTATTTGACAGATTTGGGGCTTTCTTTTCCTGAAACTTTAAATGAACAAATAAAAGATTCCGATGATTTTTTTGTCTCTTTATCCAGTGAATATGCCGATCTTTTAAACGATGTGGATATTTTAGTGACATATGGGGATAGTTCAACATTGGATCTGCTTCAAAAAGATGCACTTTTTGGAAAAATCGATGCGGTTCAAAAAGGATCGGTCGTAGTTTTAGAAAATGATGGAGAACTTGCCGGCGCTGCAACACCAACTGTGTTAAGCATTCAAGCTACTTTGGATGACTACTTACAAAAATTGGCTGATGCCGCTGATAAAGTATAACATGAAAAACAAAGGTAAAGTTTTGGCACTGATAATTTTGATAGTCATATTACTAGGGGTAATGATTTTATCTTTGGCAATAGGTGCAAAATCTTTTTCTTTTTCCTCAATGATCGAAGCACTTTTTACTCAGAATGAAGGATTTGAAATCAGTGTCATCCAACAAAGATTACCTAGAACTGTTTTTGGTGTGCTGGCAGGTGCTTCTTTAGCAGTGTCAGGGTGTTTGATGCAGACGATCACAAGAAATCCCATTGCAGATCCTGGTATTTTAGGTGTCAATAGTGGAGCTGCCCTATTTGTGGTTTGTGGCATTTCTTTTTTCCATATCAGTCATCCTGTATCATATATCGCATTAGGTTTTTTAGGAGCTTTGTTGACCAGTTTTCTGGTTTACGGTATCGCATCATCTGGCATGGGAGCTACCCCTTTAAAACTAGTGTTGGCCGGTGCAGCTGTTTCTATTACTATGCAGTCCTTTATCAGTATGATCACTTTGCCCAATACACAAGTGATGGATACATTTCGATTT
Source organism: uncultured Faecalicoccus sp. (assembly GCA_902497095.1). GTDB lineage: Bacteria > Bacillota_I > Bacilli_A > Erysipelotrichales > Erysipelotrichaceae > Faecalicoccus. The sequence continues at coordinate 34,848 of CABVDD010000005.1, read as the reverse complement.
TGGCAAACTGGTAGTATTAGCGGTGCTGATTGGACAAGTGTACGCTCTCTTTTGATCTGCTTTGGAATTGGCATGATCGTATCTTTAATATTGGCACATTCTTTAAACATGATTTCTTTAGGTGATGAACTGGCAACAGGATTAGGTGTACATGTACAGAAAATAAGAGCGCTTGCAGCTTTGGCTGGAGTTTTGCTTTGTGCATCTGTAACTGCATTAGCAGGTCCGATTGCGTTTGTCGGCTTGATGATACCCCATGTGATGCGCCTTTTAGTTGGCAATAATATGTTTTTCTTACTTCCTTTTTCAGCTATAGCCGGGGGGATATTGTTGTTGATATCAGATATTTTAGGAAGAATTCTTCTTGCACCATCACAATTAGAAGTAGGAATCGTAACTGCATTGTTGGGAGCCCCTGTTTTTATCTGGATCGTTAGAAAGGCCAGGGTCAAAGGATTATGATTAGACAACTGGCATGTAAACAAAGACGACAAATGTGGATATGTATCGGTGTTTTAAGCTGTGCGGTTTTATTGCTTGCCGGATTAGAACTGATGTGGGGTAATACTTTTTATTCTCCTGGGGAAGTTATTCAAGCTTTGATTCGACAAGATAATTTTGCGATTGTTTCGCTTCGATTGCCTCGTGTACTGGTAGGAATACTTTGTGGTTTTGCGTTTGGAATAGCAGGCCACTCTTTTCAAACCATGTTTAAAAACCCATTAGCTAGTCCCGATATCATTGGAGTCAACAGTGGAGCAGCGGTGTTTGCGATTTTTGGTTTGCTTATTTTTCATATGAGCGGAAATATTATTTCATTATTGGCTGTTTTTGGTGCGTTGTTAGTATCCTTTTTGATTTATATTTTTGCCCGCAATACAAGTTCAAAACTAACAAAGATGATATTGATCGGTTTAGGTATGCAAGCTTTTTTACAAGCTTTGATTTCTTATATGATCTTAAAAGCAGCACCTAATGATCTTTCCAATGCGATGCGCTGGTTATCGGGAAGTTTAAATCAAGCTTCTATGGATGCGGTATTTCGCTTGTTTCCTGTCGTATTTATTTTTAGTATTCTTTTGATGTTGATTCAGCCACACGTTCAGATTTTAAAACTTTCTAAACAAAAGGCTGTTTCTTTAGGTGTGAATGTAAAAATTATACAGGGTATTGTCTTTATTTCGGCTGTGATTCTGGCAGCTGTTGGCGCATCGATCACTGGTCCGATATCTTCTGTTGCCTTTTTATCCGGACCAATTGCTCAAAAGATCAGTAAACAGAATCAGAATACTTTACCAATTGCTGGTCTAGTAGGAAGTCTTATTGTTTTATTGGCCGATTGCATCTCACAGAATATTTTGCCGATTCGTTATCCAGTTGGTGTGATAACAGGCGTATTAGGTGCTCCATATTTGATTTATACATTGATTCAATTAAATAAAAAAGGGGGAAAAGCATGATGCATAGTTTGTGTGTAGAAAAAGTAAGTTTTGCCTATGATAAAACGAAAGTACTACAAAATATAGATCTTGAAATTCCTGCCGGGCAAATCAGTGTGATCTTGGGAGCTAATGGATGTGGAAAATCTACTCTATTAAAAAATATGTGTAAAATACTTCGACCGACACAAGGACAGATAATCCTGGATCAAAAAGATATATGGAAATATAATTCTAAACAATTGGCTACTAAAATGGGACTGATGCCACAATCAGCAGAAGTTCCAGAAGGAATAACGGTGTTTGATTTAGTTTCACGCGGAAGATTTCCTTATCGACAAGCATTTAAATCTTTAAATCATGAAGATATTGAAGCAATTCAAACAGCCATGGAATGGATGAATATAACAGATATTGCCGATAAACAAGTAGATGAATTGAGCGGAGGCCAACGCCAAAGAGTGTGGATGGCCCTGGTATTAGCGCAAGATACAGATATATTGTTTTTGGATGAGCCTACGACGTTTTTAGATATTCAATATCAGATAGAGATTTTAGATTGTCTTTACGAATTGAATCAGAAAAAACAAACGACGATCTTAATGGTTTTACATGATATCAATTTGGCAGCGCGTTACAGCCATCATTTATTTGCTTTGAAAAAAGGAAGATTAGTAGCACAGGGGAAACCGGAAAATATATTGACATCAGATTTGATAAAAGATGTTTATGGATTGGAATGCAGGATCATAGAAGATCCATATTATCACTCTCCTATGGTTTTACCTATAGGAAAACATACGGTATAAGGCGGAATGAATCCGTCTTTTTTTATGCTTTTATATGCCCTCTTTGCGAAATGTGTAAATTTATAGTAAAAAGGTATGGAATTTTTCTTATTAATCTGATAAGATATGAGGGCAATGACCCGTATTTAAATTCAGTCATATTTTACACGCAAAATGACCAAATTTAAAATTAAGTCATTATTTATGACGATGAGGATATAATAAACTACCCTTATTCAGACAATGAGATCTTTTAAGATTGCTGTGTTTTGTATAGGTACTCCATATATTTTGATTTCATTGTTTATAGGGATTCTCCTATTCCCCGAATCATCTTAAGTTAACGTCTATAAAGAAGAAAGGCCTAACGATCCTCAATCGTCAAAAAATAGTGTCCAAATTCTATGCATAGAGGCCTTTCTTTTTTTATTTGTCATAAATGGTGAAGAAACGAAATTGTCGTATTCTTGTGTAGTTCTTTATATTCTCGTTGATCAGGAAAGGAATAACATGGTCAGAGCCTATTCAAATGAATTAAAAAATAAGATTTGTATAAGAATATGTAGAAACAGAGAATCAACTTCTTTGGTCGCAAAAGAGATGGAAATTCCTTTAAAAACGGTAGAAAAATGGGCCACTGCTTACTATAAGGATTCCAGGGTTTTTGAAGTACCGGAAGGGTATATCTTTGAGAAAAGAAGACTGAATGCACATCGATATGATTCTTATACAAGAGAACAATTGATTCGTGAATTAAAACGAAAAGATACGAAGATCGTATATTTACAGTCCGTAATTGAAAGTAAGAATTAAATCTTATCTTATACGGACTTTTTAATTTTAAGAGATTGCCTTTTCTAATTATAAAAAGCTCTCTGTAGAAAAAATCTACAGAGAGATAATAAAAATGTGTAAATAATGAATGAAAAAATTTTTATTTGTGATTTTTCTGCTTCATCCACTCAAGTACAGCAACTCCAAAGGCAGAGACAATTGCTAATCCTGTGAAGAGATTAACCCCAATAGAAACACTAGTATTTGATCCTTTATTTTTATTGGAGTTTTGTGGTTTCTGTTCAGATACAGACTCTTGAGAAGGATTCAGATTAGGTTTGTTAGGGTCAACTGGTTGCGTAGGTTCTTCAGGCGTTGTGGAAGATTCCTTTTCCAGTCCATCGAATGCAGTCTGCAGATCTTGCAGCATAGCATTAATTTCTTCCTGAGTGGTATTCTCATCTTGAAGCAACGATACGGCTTTTTCAAGCTGACTTTGTAAAGCTTGGACAGATTCTACAGTATAACCATCAAGATTTGTATTTTGAATCACATCGATGAGCGATTCCAAATCACTTGTATCAACAGGAACACTTTCTTCCTGTACATTCAATCTAACTTCGATTGGTTGGTTATATCCTTGAATGGTTCCCCTAATCACGGTTTGCTGTGGTTTTGTCAAATCGAGCGAGTCTACATCCCAGGAAACCGCAGCTGTTGATAAAGTACCGTTGTCCATCTTAACTTGTACTGTGGTTGGAAGAAGTGCAATTACATCATCGGAAGTATCTCCCACCTGTACAGTGATTGGATCGATAGATCCAATAATTTCACTGATGGTTCCCCCTTCAATCGTAAACTGAACTTTGTTGAAAATCGTACTCGATTTAAAGGTCTGTACACCAACATAACCACCGGTGAACTGTGTATCAGAATTTGAACCGACAGTTACACCGTTAACAATATACGTCATTGTACCGGCACCATCGTATTCAATCGTTAGATCATAGCTTCCATCTTCATTTGCTTGAATATCGGAAAGTGGTTTTGTACGATTCCAAAGTTCTCCGTTTTGGTTTTGGAATAGCTTGGCAATACCATCTACTGTATCTATATTGGCACAGAACCAGTTAGAAGTTGGATTGTTTTTATCGGTAACCCCAAATACGATACCGGCTGCCTGTCCTTGTTGGATTTTTAAATTCGCACGCAAAGTAAATGGTTGATTGGAAGAAACTATCGCATCGGATAAGTAGAAGCTGTCACCAATTCCCGCATTATTGCCGGTCAAACCGACATCCGAAATGGCCCAGTTACCACTGATTGTTTCCCATCCATCAGCATTATTTTCAAAGTTTGGATCGGCCACACGTACACTGACTTCTTTCTCAATTTCACCAACTGTAGCTTTAATTGTATAAGTACCTGGTAAATTGGCTTTTAACACAGCCGAAGTCGAATTATCTTGAACCAATTCTAAACCTTCTGGAATTGTCCATTTAACCCCAGCTTTATCTTTATTTGGATAAACATTTGCGTTTACTGTAAATTCTTTTCCAGTTTCCACATATGTTGGAGCATCTAGATAAAGCTGTTGTTCTTCTGTAACAGAACCCGATTCTCCACTGTACATAGATTTCATATCATAGATATTTAAGGAATCGATTGTGATATCACCATCGGTGAAGAATTCTATACCGATATTATTTTTAGACATATATGCAACTGTAGAAATATTGGCTTCTCCATAGTTACCGAAACTTTCGACAGCCCCTTGATCAACGATGATACGCAATTGGATCTTATTTCCTTCCATTGGAACTAAGGTTTGTTGCCATACACCGCCATTCTGGCAGGAATCCGATTGTGATACATCAAGAACCATCTTTTGTTGCTCAACATCGTATTTATAGACCATTTCCTGTCCGTTTCCTTTGCGAAGTTTGAATCCAAATTCTGTGGCGGTCGCATCTTCCAGATCAAAGACAGCTTCGATATCATAGGTAATACCACTGACACCTTGTAAAATATTACCATCTTGTGGCGTTACCTTTTGACCTTTTGTATCTTCATACAGCATATGATCTGTATCTCGTAACGAATTTACTTCTTCAACTGGATAACAAGTAATAACGTATTCCCCATTAACACGTTTGAGCCCGTATTCCTGTGGTAAAGATTGGACACCTTTATAGTCTTTACCACTGAAGTCTTTGGTGTCCTGTAACCAGCTAATACCGATAACACGATCAGCATCGGTTGGATCGTCCCAGAACGTCATGGTTGCATATTTACCAAATCCACTCCAAGGATCAGAATTTGATTCCACATTTAATTTTTCAGATTCAGCGTACCACTTATAAATACCAGTTTCTTCATCTTTGACCATATCTCCGACAACATAGAATCCGGCACTTCCACCATAGATCCACTTGGTTTCATTCGTGCCTTCTACAGTAGCTTGATACATCATAGGACATTCAGAATAAATCTGACTTCCATCAGTATATGTTAAATTCTGTGAACGCTCCCAATTCAGTAAGTCATCCGAGACAAAGATCTGGGCAGCTCCTCCGGCGGTGACCATGTAATAATGTTCGTTATCCCCAGGAACCTGGAAGACTTTCGGGTCTCGGAAATCAACACCGGACAAAGATTGATCAGTATCTAGAATGACTCCACCCTTTTTCCAGGTTACACCATGATCTGTTGAATAGGCGTACGCTTGACATTGTCCGTTGGCACCGTTGTATGTGTAGTAAACGATGAGGTAAGAGTCACCTTCTTTATTATTATCAAACAATCCACTAACATTTTCTAAATCTTCTACACCGCAGCCGGAGAAAATCAGCCCATTATCATCGATTTGCAGTGCCAAAGGCATCTGTTCCCAGTTGACTAAATCTTTGGAGCGAACATGAGCCCAGCTTTGGTTATTAAAGTTATTTTTTGTGGAATATTGATAATATACATGCCAATATCCATCTGTAGAATCGTATACCATGCCGTTTGGATCATTCATGAAGTTAGATTGCGGTGTGATATGGAATTGAGCACGATATTCTTCATTCGCAAGATCTTCTTTGGATGTCCATTTATTGACCGCAAAGTTTACGATACTGGTAAAATTGTCTGATTCGATTGTCACATCCACATTCATATAATCCTCAAAGAACTCATCTTTGGAGATGGTAAAGGTACCATCGGTAATTTCTTCTTTTTCCTGGATAATATTGCCATTTTCGTCACTCTTTGTTACATAAAGTTTCGTGCCTTCTCCAGTTTCCAAACCGATAACAGCTTCATCTACATTAGGCTGAATATCCATTCCATAGACACTAACAGATTCATCGAATTCTGGTGTAATAGTTACACCTTCTGGCAAGTTGATACCTGTCAAATGTGGTTCTTCGATATCTTCCCAGGAATCAAGTTCTTTATATTGCACATTTTGATAAATAACCGTACCGTCCCAAGTTAAAAGACCTAATCGACCTTCGTCTGGGTGAAAATCAATATCTCGGTTAATGATCCCTGTTCCATTGACGTACACACATAAATGATTATCATACATCTGTACTTTTAGATCATAGCTTCCATCTTCTTTTTCGGGGACACTAGCTAAAGAAACAGTTTCATAGGTACCGGCACCGGAACCAAAAGAGAACAATTTAAAGACATTAGCGGAATAATCCACATTCATAGCAAGGGTTCCACTAGACGGAGTAGCATCTGCACGGAACAATAAAGATCCAGCACCTTTTTTACTTTCATTACGGATATTGGCACTGAATTCAAAATTCTTGACAACTGTGTCAGAAATGGCGAAATTGTCGCCAGTACCAGAAGAATAGAGTCCTTCTTCCGTTTCACGCCATGTACCATTCAACCCATGAAGATTTTCTAAATTGGTTTGAAAATTCGATTGTGGAATCGGCTGTACACTTAATGTCATATTTTCAATATGAACTTGGGACTGGAAGGATAAGAATCCAAAATAACCGCCCTGATAAGCACCTTTGAAATCTTTTGACATCTCATATTGAGCAGTAACTCCATTAACTGTAATCACTAAATTATTGTCGTCATCAACGGATGCTGTCCAATGGATAGGTTGTGTCGTATCGTTGACACTTGTAACTGTCGTTGGAGAAATGATGTTGTCTCCTAATGCCGTCGGGTCACTCAATGGATTTTGGAACAATTTGATTTGTACGTCATTACCATTAAGAGATAATTCCAAACCAAAGAATTTTCCGATATCGGTTGGAGATGTGTTTCTGTCCGCACCAAAAATCAAAGATGTTTTATTGACTCCACTTTCAAAAGTGACATCGCCAGCAAACGAGAATGTTTTACCTTGCACAGAAGAAATTAACTGATTGTCACCGCCCAATTGGTGGATACGAATTCCGGTATCTGTTTCTTCGAAATCACCAGCTAATCCGGTAAACGGATTTCCAACACGAACTGTGCCTGTGAGATCTTCTTCATCCGAGCTTTCAATTTCTTCATCCGCCGTGTTAGGAGTTTCATTTTGGTTGATTTCCTCTTCCGTAGTAGTTTCTACAACTTCTGGTATTGATGTTTCTGCTGATTCTGTTGTTTCTATTTCAGAAGTCGTTGTAGTGGGTTCTACGATCGTAGGCTCGGTTTCCATTTCTTCGGCAAGTATGGGTGTTACACTGGAAAGCCCCAAAGAACTGGACAACAAGACAGCTGCCACCTGTTTTACTTTGTTATTTTTCATAATACTCTTTATAATTCTCTCCTTTTTCATTTATGAATCGTTTCTTATTTACATTAACCTCCCTTCATAATTGTAAGCGATTTCATAAATACAAAAAAATTCTAACCCTCCCCCATAATAAGTGTCAATATTGAACATGAAAATGTTATTCGGTTGTTATAAATTAACCTAATTAAAAACAATTTTATTAAAAAAAATCTGAAATTTTCATCAATTCAGAGTAAAGAAGAAAATCAATTTTTTTATGGCATTGTGCCATCTGGTAATAACAAAATTTTATTTTTCTTTATTTGTCTTAACCTAGTTTCTTAGCAAAATATTGTATTATAAACCTTATATTTTATGATCTGAATCTCTTTTTCATCAGAAGAAATAAAAAAGCCAATCCGAAGATTGACTTAATCATGTAAATAGCGATGCAGTGTTTCCAACAATAATTGAGTTACATCATTAGCTTTGTCTGTAAAGAAAGATGATTCTTCATCTTTCATACTATTATAAGATAAAAAGATGATAGAAGAAAGGTTACTGATGACACGAGGGTCGTGTTTATCATCGTCTTTTCCAAGAAGTTTTAAGATATTTTTAAAATATTGTTCTTCAAATCGTTTAAATTTGCTCCATAATTCCGGAGTACATTTTTTCTTTATGTATGTAATGTCAGAGTATTTAATAAAATGTAAATTTTTAAACATGGACTGATAAAGAGAACCAGTTTCTTGACTGCTGGCACCTGTATTATCTGCCCATTTTAAAGCAGAAAAGACATTGTCCATTTGCCACATCAGGGCATCTAAAACAAACTCTTCTTTTGATTCAAATAATAAGTAAAAATAGCCTTTAGATACGCCAGCTAATTCTACTAGATCATCAACTTTAACATTTTTATAGCCATCTTGAGAAATCATCTTTAATCCGGCTGTATACATTTTGATTTTTTGTTGGTATTTTTCTTCTTCTGTATAGATTTTAGGCATAGACATTCCCCCAGTGCCAATATTGTATCAAAAAATACAAAGGTATGAAAAGTATTTCACTTGAACTTCGACCAGCATTATAAAAATCTTTGGAAAAGGAATTGAAAATTATTGCATTTGGTGTGACAATTATTACAGAATTAATCATTGTTTGCCATGAATAAGATTAGGCATACAATATGAAGTATGAGCGCTTTCCACGAAAATATAAATCTTATAAGGCGTCAATGGTTGATAATAGGGATGGAGAAAAGAGCCATCCTTTTAATTTGAAAAAGAAGCTGATTTTCGCTATATTGAAGGCATGAAACAAAAAATGGTCTTAAAGCCAGATCAAATACAGAAAACAGTCTTTAATAAAGATATGAAACAGTCGCTGGAATCCTTATGGTGTAGATATTATTAGCGCAAAAGGTGGTAAAGCTAAAGAAATTCAAGCAATGTTATCTTATTATGATATTAAAGCTTCAGAAATGATGTCTTTTGGAGATGGACAAAATGATATCGAAATGCTTCAATATACGCAAGTAGGAGTTGCCATGCAAGATGCAGAGAAAATAGTTAGAGATACTGCTGATTTTGTGACGAAAAGTGCTGGACAAGATGGCATAGTGTATGCATTAAAAGAATATAAAATTTTATAGAAGGAGATAATAAGCGTGAAAAATATTTGTATTTTAGGTTTAGGATCCATCGCAAAAAGAGTAGCTATAGGAATTCAATATGCTAAAAATGCTAGATTGTATGCTGTATGTTCTCGAAGTTCAAAAAAAGCGCAGGAATTTGCAGATCAATTTTTACTCCCATGTTTTTTTACCTCTTTTGAAGAATTGCTGGAAGATAATAGAATTGATGTAGTGTATATTTGTACGCCAAATCAGTTGCATAAGGAGCATATTTTAAAATGTTTAAGACATAAAAAACACGTGATTTGTGAAAAACCTATGGTTTTATGTACAAAGGATCTAATCGAATGTTTTGAGGAAGCTAAAAAGAATCAATGCTTTTTGATGGAAGCTCATAAATGTGTCTTTACACCACTGAATCAATATATCCATAAAATACTTCAAGAAGGCATAATTGGTAAAGTCCATTTGATAGAAGCACAAGATGCAGATGATTTACTGATCCAAAAGAAAGAAGTACCGGCTTGGCATTTTGAAAAAGAAGGTGGAGGATGTCTATATGATATCGGAGTATATCCCATTGCTTATGCGAATTTCATGGCACAGAGTCCTATTCAAAAAGTACAGTTGATGGATCATAAGATGAACGATCGGTTTACAGCGCATGCTCAGGCTAATATTCTATATGAAAATGGTATAATGGCTCATATCGCAACAAGCTGGGTATCTAAAATGGAAAACACAGCGCATATCTATGGGGAAAAAGGATCGATCCATTGTCACAATTTTTGGAAGAATACACAAGCTTTATTAGTTCGAAACGGGCAGGAAGAAAAGATTACGGTATCTATGGAAAGTGATTTTACTAAAGAAGTAGAACACGCGATTGAATGTATTGAAAAAGGCTGTATAGAAAGTAATATTATGGGATTTGATGCATCAAAACAGATTTTAAAGGTCATAGAATCAAAGAATCAGTAAATCTGTGTTACAGGAGAACAAATGACAGAGATAAATTTTTGGATCTTAGGTAGTATTCAGGCTATACATACGCCAATTTTGAATTTTATCATGATCTGTATTTCAACAATAGGAAATCTAGGTCTTATATGGATCTTTATAGGCATATGGATGTTTTTAAAGGGAAATAAGAAAACAGCGGTATTTCTATTTTCCGCATTGGTGGTAAATCTAATTGTATGTAATGGAATACTTAAACCTTGGCTGGATGTATCAAGACCGTTTGAACAAAATCCATCGATTCAACTTTTAATAAATCCACCTAAAGATCCTTCCTTTCCTTCGGGGCATACAGCTGCAGCTTTCTGTTGCGTAACAGTATTCTATCTTTCTAAGGAAAAGTTTTGGTATGTATTTTTGATTTTGGCTATATTGATGGCTTTTTCAAGATTATATCTTTATGTACATTATCCAACTGATGTTTTAGGTGGTGTGATAGTAGGCACATTAAGTGCTTTGGTAGTCTATCGATGTATTTTATGGAAAAACCAAAGAAAACGACTTTGAACAGTTAAAGGGTACATATAAGGATTTGAAATGATCTTTATTTGTATTTTTATACAGTAACGAAACTATCGATAAAAAAATATCCCTCTTAAGTAGATAAGATCAATGATCAAAATCTACGTAAGAGGGATTTTTTTATAGAGTATTTAGTTTTTTTTAAGGGAATGATCATTAGTCGAGGCATTGATTCATGAAATCAAGAATACCTTGTTCAACTTCATTTTTAATATCCGCATAATTGTGAATTTCATGACGATAACCACTATACACTTTTGTTTGAACATGATGTCCGCTTTCCACTAACCAGTTGGTTACTTCATAGATTCCTTTTCCATATTCTCCAACAGGATCTTGATCACCACCGATATTATAAATTGGTAGGCAAACAGGAACTTTTTTAGCCCATTCGATTCCTTTGATACATTGCATCATTTGTGTGAAATCATACAACGCTTGATTGGTTGTCGGTTTGGTGAAGGCATCAAATGGATCATTGGCATGGTCTTGTTGAACATATGGATCTGAACAAATCCATTCATTTCCTAACTTGGCATCGGGAATTCTTTCACACATCCAACCCATCAAATCCGCAGTAAAAGAAGGATCGCTTTCTTTACCTTTTCCGGCATCTATGGCTTCTTTTAGTTTTTGTGCGGTTTCTTTGGCACCTCTGAATATTCCGGTAGTACCACAAATCGTAGCACCGGTTAATTCATCTCCATATTGCGCCATGAAATCACGTGTGATAAAGGATCCCATGCTGTGACCAAATAAAAAATATGGAAGATTTGGATATTTTTCTTGAACGATGGATTTGAAGGTATGTTCATCTTCCATCATCGTATGTGGACCACTATCGCCCCAATCGCCCCAAGTATCGTTGGTCATGGCAGTTTTTCCATGGCCTACATGATCATCGGCAGCTACAATGTATCCATCTTCCACAAAATGAGCAATCATATGAAGATAACGGCGAGAATGTTCTCCAAATCCATGAATCAACTGTACGATTCCTTTTGGCTTACAGGCAGGTACATAAATCCATCCCTGTACTTGATCTCGCTTGTTGAAAGAAAGAAAACTGATCTCATGTAACATGTTTAAACACCTCCTATATAGTTTTCTTTAATGTTTTTTACTACTTTCATCATTACTCTTTTTTGGCAGGAATACAAGCATTTTTGAAATAGAAATGATATAATGAGCACATTATGAAAAAGACAAGAAAAAGAAAAGTACATTGGGCAAGATTGCTTGTATTAGTTCTTCCTGTATGCTTGTTTTTCGGACTTGCAGGTTTTGGGGTTTATAAGCTATTTACATACCGTACACAAGAAATCTTAAAAGTCAGTAAACCAGAATCAATTACACAAGAAACTTTTGATCAGTTAAAAGATAAAACACTAGAGAATCAAGAGTATGAGCCTATTTTTTTGCATATAGATCAATATTCACAAGATATATTAGATTTTTTATTAAAAGATGAAGATCGTCTTTCTTTTGTAGAAGCTTACCCACAAAGAAAAGAATATACCAAGGGAGCTGAAAAATTAGATGAATCTCTAGATACAATTCCCAAACTTCTACAATGGGATCTTAGATGGGGTTATGTTCCTTATGGAGAAAACGATATTTATGTAACTGGCTGTGCTCCTACTTGTCTTTCTATGGTTTTTAGTTATCTTTTACAAGATGCATCTATTACGCCTAATGCATTAGCTAACTATTCACAAGAAAATGGCTTTTATGTAAATGGAGCAGGAACAGACTGGACATTTTTAACAGAGGCTGCCAACCAATATGGAGTACAAGTAGAGCGTGCTCAAGTTTCTTTGTTGGATATGCAAGATCGTCTGGCAAAAAAGCAGATTCTTGTATGCAGTATGCTTCCGGGTGATTTTACACAAGTTGGTCATTTTATACTGGTGACGGGAATGGAAAGTGGAGAATTTACCGTTATCGATCCAAATAGTAAAAAACATACGAATCAAACATGGGATCCTAATACGATCTTGTCACAAATGCAGTCTGTATGGGCATATTCCATATAAAAAAATACGATGAATCTGTTATAATAAATACATGGAATACAGTGTATGTTTATTAGCGGCTGGACAAGGTGTTCGTACAAAGCTGCCTTATAATAAAGTGTTATATAAAATGGATGGTAAATCTATTCTTGATCATAGTTTAGATTTATTTTTATCCGATGAAGATTGTATACAAATCGTTCTGACTTGCTCTTTGCAGGATATGGATGCCATGCAGGTATATAGAAAAGACAAACGTATAGAACTAGTTCTTGGTGGAGATACAAGACAAGAAAGTGTTTATAACGCATTACAGGCAGTAAAATCTTCTGTGGTATTTATTCATGATGCGGCAAGACCTTATTTGAAAAAAGAACAATTAAAAGATCTAAAACAGACAATGGAAAAAGAAGAGGCTTGCGTATTGATGGTACCTAGTATAGATACTGTAAAAATCGTAGAAAATGGCTATGTGGTATCGACATTAGATCGCAGTTTGCTGTATAATGCACAAACACCACAATGTTTTAAAACCAATCTGATCAAAGAATGTCATGAGATGGCAAAAAAAGAACATAAAATCGCAACGGATGATACCCAACTTGTAGAATGGTATTCCCAAGCTCGTGTAAAAGTGGTGCCAGGAGATCCGGCGAATATAAAGGTAACAGTACCTTCCGATCTTAAATAAAAAAACAGAAAAGAGGATGGCGTATGGAGTATTCAGCTTTGATTTTTGATGATTGTATGGATGAGACGGATTCTTATGAGAACTTGGAAGCATCTGTGCAGATTTTTCAGAAAGATCATCGATGTCGGCAAATTGTAGTAAGTTGCAGCACAGAGTGGCTTTTAAAACTTGCGCAGAAACCATCACCTAAGATGATGATGGTACAAATGGCAGATGCTCCGTATGTGGCTTTGTTGAATGGACTAAAGGCTGTTTCACAGGAGAATGTCGTTGTTGTAGGATTAAGTCATATAGTTGATGCCCAAAAATTAGATTTGATGTTACAAAAGCTGAGTCAATATCCTGCCATTTATTATAATGAGGATCTTCAAGCATTTGATACTCGATTGTTAATGTTTTCATTACAACTTGCCATAGAGACAAATGTACAAATTGATTCATATGCTATGGCGGTTGAGAAATTGTCAAATACGCCATTGCAAAAGATATAAGAACTAAAGTGATAAAAGAAGTATCTTTAATACTATTTGATGTATTTAGATACTTCTTTTTATTTCACCAGTACTAACTGAAAAGATACTATAACATTAGTAAAATCTTCATCATATTATTACTATGGTGAATATTTTTTTGTCTCTGAAAAGAATGTATATATTGTAAATGTATTCAAACTTTTTTAGTTAATGCGTCTTTCTTTGAAAGAAATTTTCTATGAACATTATTTATCTTCATGCCTAGGGTGTTGCTATGTACAAAAATTCATCATTATTACTATTTTTATCTCTAGATCTGTTAAATCTGTTTATTAAAAAATCCTATTTTTTCAAAAATGTGGAAAATCGTGAATAAAATATATCCAAAAATGTGGAAAAATGAGTTTAAAAGTATCTAAAAATGTGGGAATAGACCTTGAAAACATATCCAAAAATGTGTTTAATGTATCTAAGGTGATCAATATGTTGAAAAGAAAAGTAGACTTAGTTTTAGAGAATTGGAAAAATAATAAAGATAGGTATCCTTTGATTATTAAAGGGGCAAGACAAATAGGTAAAACAACTTCGATCAGGCAATTCGCAAAAAAAAACTATCAGAATTTAGTTGAACTAAACTTTATTCGTAATCCGGAATATATACAAGCTTTTGAGAATACGAGTAATCCAAAAGATATAATAATGACTTTATCTTTGTTGAATCCAGATTTTAATTTTATTCCTGGGGAAACCCTATTATTTATTGATGAAATTCAAAAATATCCTAATGCGGCTACATCATTAAAGTTTTTTTATGAACAACATGAATACGATGTAATATGCAGTGGATCTTTATTAGGGATTAAATATAAAAAAATAAGTAGTATATCTGTAGGATATAAAACGGATTATACGATGTATTCATTAGATTTTGAAGAGTTTTTATGGGCTAAAGGATATACAGAAAATCAAATTGAGTATATTTATAAATTCATGAAGGAATTAAAACCACTTCCAGAAATCTTATTTAATAAATTAAATGATTTGTTTAAACAATATATTTATTGTGGTGGGATGCCTGCAATTGTAGATAGATTCATTACTCAAGATAATTTCAGTGGAGTTTTTGAGATGCAGAAACAGATTTATTTAGATTACGAAGAAGATATCACAAATTATGTTGAAGGTTTAGATACTGCTCGAGTTTTAAATGTATATAGACATATCACATCTCAACTCGCTAAAGACAATCATAAATATCAAATTACTAAATTAGGTCATGGTGCTAGATTTAGAGATTATAGAGGATGTGAAGAATGGCTTAAAGATGCTGGCATAGTAAACTTGGCATATAACGTTATGGATTTGACATTGCCTTTAAAAGGAAATGAAATAGATAATAATTTAAGAATGTATTATGGGGATACATCATTTTTAGTGGCTTCCGTTGATGATGAATCGAAAAAAGATTTTGTACAGAATGGAAATTTTGATATTTATAGTGGAGCGTTATTTGAAAATTTAGTAGCGGAATCCCTAGTTAAACAAGGTTATAAAGATTTGTTTTTCTATAAGAATGAATCTTCTACAATAGAATTAGATTTTTTGATTCGAATAAAAAATGAAATAGTGCCAATAGAGGTAAAGGCTAAAAGAGGAAAAGCTGTTTCATTGAATAAAATTCTAGAAAATAAAATATTAAATTATGGTATTAAACTTTCAATGAATAATGTAGGATTTGAAAAGAATATTTTTACGTTCCCTTATTTTCTTGCATTTCTTTTAAAGAGATTTTTTGAAGAAAATGAAATTATTCAATGGTAAAGTTACTGTATACAAATTTTTAAAGATCAGATATAAATAAATGATTTCTATTTTTTAGAAAAAATTGAAAAAAAGTGTGTGATTAAAGTTGAGTTATGTACAAGCTTATACCCTAATTCGAAATTTAATTTTCTTCATATAAAATTAATAAATCTTTAAGATGTATAACTTTATTTTTTGATATACTAGGTCTATGGATTTAAAAGATATTAAATTGACAGATGTTGAACAAGGATTAAGTGCCAGTCAAGTCTTAAATGCGAAATCTAACAAAATAGAGGATCAGAGTACAAAATCTTATAAAAAGATCTTACAGGCCAATATTTTTTCTTTGTTTAATGCCATTAATGTATTTTTAGCGTTTTTGGTGATTTTAACTGGATCGTATAGAAATATGCTCTTTATGGGAGTTGTCATTGGAAATGCGTTGATCGGGATTTTTCAAGAAGTGCGGTCTAAAAAAAAGCTGGATGCATTAGCTCTTTTGAATCAACAAAAAGCGCATGTTCTTCGTGATGGCAAGATAGAATCGATTCCAGTAGAGAGAATTGTGGAAAATGATCTAATCTTATTGCAGGCAGGTGATCAGATTTGTGTAGATGGTTTGCTAGTATCAGGAGAAGTGGAATGTAATGAATCTTTACTGACAGGAGAAAGTGATGCGATTCATAAAAAACAAGGTGATTCTTTGTATTCTGGCAGTTATGTTGAAGCAGGTCATGGCAAGATGCAAGCTATCCATGTCGGTGAAGATACTTATGTTCATTCGATTTTAAAGCATGCGAAAAGAGAAAAGAAATATCCTTCGCAATTGCGTGATTCCATTGATGCGATCATTCGCTTTTGTACGATTATATTATTTCCGGCGGGAATTCTCTTATTTTTAAAATCATTTTTTCTTTCACAATATAGTTTAAATGCATCTATATTGAGTACGGTGGCAGCAGTTGTTGGCATGATTCCTGAAGGTCTTGTCATATTAACAAGCATTGCTTTGGCTATAGGAGCTTTACGTCTGGCAAACCAAAAAGTATTGGTACAAGAGTTATATTGTATTGAAACACTGGCTAGAGTTGATACCCTTTGTCTTGATAAAACAGGAACGATAACAGAAGGCAGTATGAAAGTGACGGGTATTGAAACTCTCTCCGATTATTCGCAAAATGAAATTCGAGGGATCCTTTCAAAAATGTTTGGAGCTTTACAAGATGAAAATGCTACTGCATTGGCAATTCGGGAGTATTGTCCTGTTGAAGTTGTTCCGGTCAAACAGATCATACCTTTTTCCAGTTCTCGCAAGGCCAGCGCTGTGTTGTTTGAAGAAGAAGGTTATATCATAGGAGCTTATCCGTTTATCGTAAAACAGCCGGATGCATCCATTGTTGAAAAGATTGAACAATATGCTAAGCAAGGAATACGAGTTTTAACACTGTGCAAGGCAAAAGAAAGTGTGCAGCATACTTTGATGGGAGATCATGAACCAATAGGTTTGATATTGATTCAGGATGTGTTACGAAAAGATATTCAAACGATTCTTTCTTATTTTTATAAACAAGGTGTAGATATCAAGATCATTTCCGGAGATGATGCCAATACCGTACAAGCTATTGCGCGAAAAGTAGGTATAAATAGTGCGGCTGTCGATATGAATACAGTGCAGGATATTGATTTGGCGTTAAAAGAAAATTCTGTATTTGGTCGAGTTACGCCAGAACAAAAGCGCGATATGATCATGGCTTTAAAGAAACAGGGTCATACAGTAGCTATGACTGGTGATGGGGTCAATGATGTTATGGCATTAAAGGAAGCAGATTGTTCCATTGCGATGGGATCGGGCTCTGAAGCCACTAAAAATATTGCATCTTTGGTCTTGTTGGAAAATCAGTTTTCGGCGCTGCCATCTATTTTGAATCAGGGACGATGTGTTATCAATAATATTCAAAGAACGGCTTCTTTATTTTTGGTGAAGACTTTACTTTCTTTAGGATGTTCACTTTTGACATTGTTTTTATTGGAAAGTTATCCTTTTTTGCCGATTCAATTGACTTTGATTTCTTCTTTGGCCACAGGACTTCCTAGTTTTGTATTGACTTTGGAACCCAATACGACACGTGTACAAGGTCATTTTTTGAAAACGGTATTTTCTAAAGCATTGCCAGGAGCTTTTTGTATTTTGCTGGCTATCATTGGAGTTTATTGTTTTGATGTTTTTGGTCATCAAAATTTGAGCTATACACAATTTTCTACCATGTGTACATTGCTTGCCGGATGTAATGCATTATGTGTGTTAATTTCTGTTTGTAAACCTATGACAAAATTAAGAATGGTCTTAGTGATCTTAATGAGCGTGGCCTTTGTCATCTGCTGCATAGTGCCATCTTTACAGGCGTGGTTCTATATTGAATTAAGTGCTTTGACATGGATACAAAAGCTGTATGTGCTCATTAATATACCTATTATTTTTGCCATGGTTTTTGGATTAAGCCGATTTATAGATAAAAAATTGAAATAAATTTAACGAAGTTTCTCATTTTTTACGTATATATATAACAGAAAGGATGGGAAACTGAATGATAGAAACAAAAAAGATCAAATCAGCAGTAGGCATTGAGGAAGTGATTTCAACCATTGAGAAGTTGTCGGCTGAGATGGAAACCAATATGGATTTTATTTTGGCTTTACTTCGTCTGAGTGATCGTCGTGCTCTGCCAATCTTGCGAAGCGATTTAAATCAAGAGGATATTATTGCCTTATTATTAACGATTCTTGCGCAAGAACAGCGAAAAGAACTGGCTCCAATTCATTGGAATATGGTTTTTGGACAAGTATGGTCTCATATGAGTGAAGATCAAAGAAATCAGATGTTAAAAAAAGTAGATTTGCATCTAAACTAGGCATTGCGTGTGCAATGCCTTTGTTGCATTCTTTTTAAATGTGATCAAAAAAACAACTGCTCCATGAACAGTTGTTTTATATTTTAGTCTTCAATGATAACGATAGAATGCATTTTTTGTTGTGATAAAGGACGATCTTGAAAATTTGTAGGAGTGTTTGCGATTTCATCGACTACATCCATTCCTTCCAAGACTTTACCAAAGGCCGCATATTGTCCATCTAAATGTGGTGCATCCTGATGCATGATAAAAAATTGTGAACTTGCGGAATTTGGATCCATTGCTCTGGCCATGGAAAGAACGCCTCGTTCGTGTTTTAATGGGTTGTTAAAACCGTTGGCTGCAAATTCACCAGGAATGTTCTTTTCAGAACCGCCCATGCCATTTCCTAAAGGATCTCCGCCTTGGATCATAAAGCCAGGAATCACTCGATGGAAAATCAAACCATCATAAAAATGATCTTGGACCAAAGATACAAAGTTTTCAACGGTTTTTGGTGCAATTTCCGGATAAAGTTCAGCTTTGATTTTCTTTCCATTTTCCATAGTTATGCAAATAGTAACTGTCTTCATAGATTATACCTCCTCAATAAATTGTAGACATGTACATTTCATGCCGGTATGAACGGCAATAACACTGCTGATGACTTCAAATTGAATATTGTCTTCTGGCATACCAGCTTCCAATAGTGTTTTTTTCATTAAGTCAACACCTTCCTGATATTCAGTATGAATCAAAAAGGCTTTGGTGTGTTTAATATCTTTCATTTGTTGAATTGCCTGTTCCAGGGCAAATTGATAGGCTTTGGATTCTGTTCGTACTTTAGAAAAAACATCAATTTTTCCATTTGTTTGTTGATTGATCTGTAGAATCGGGAAAATCTTTAAAAGAGAAGCCAATTTAGCTGCCATCGGAGTTAAACGACCTCCTCGTTTTAAATGTTCTAAATCTTTAACTAGGATAATTGAGTTAGCATTTTGTATCTTTGGTTGAAGCTTGTTTAGAATTTCTTTAGAAGATAGATTGGCATCTACCAGTTTTTTAGCTTGTATCGCAACATATTTTTGTATTTGACAAGTGCTAAAACAATCCAACAATACAAATGAGATGCCAATTTCATTGGCAACGCTTTGCATGGTTGCGGCTGTAGTAGAAAGGCCGGATGTTAAAGGGACTCCTAAAATTGTATCGTATCCTTCAGATTGAAGATTTTTAAATAAAGATTCTATCCGTGAATAAACGGGCATACTGGTTTTGGGAAGTTCCTTGTTTTTTAGTCTTTGATAAATTTGTTCGGTTGTAATTTCTTCTAAATCTTGATACGCGGTTTGACCAAAAGTGATTTGTAGAGGGAGTACGTGAATTCCTAAACGTTTTCCTTCTTCAAAGGACATATTGGAACCGGTATCTGTCACAACTGCAATTTTTTCCATATTCATACCCTTTCTTTGTTTTCTGATTTCAAGATGGTATCATTATACCATCTTAAAAAAGTGTGTAAAGGAGAGCTGTATGCCTAGTAAAATTGGAATTTGTCGTTTATCGAATCCTGTTTTGCCACAATCAATTGAAAATGTATGTCATGCTTTAAAAAAAGAAGGACATCTTGTAGAAGTTACACCATATCTAAACAAAGATGTGGATGGAAAGACAAGAGCCGAGCTTTTAAATGCATGGTTTCAAGAAGATTTTGATTTTATTTTTGATGTGAGTGGCGGAGATATAGCCAATGAATGTATACCATATATTGATGTCTTATCTTATCAAAGAAGTTCCTGTATATTTTGTGGATACAGTGATGTAACAAGCATATTAAATGTTTTAGGTCAGTTTAAAAAGACATTATTATTTCAGATTCGAAATCATGAACCGATTCAAGATGTATTACGTTTGGCTCACAAAGATTTTTCTATTGTTTATGATGATAAAACATATATAGGAGGAAATATTCGCTGTTTTTTAAAACTGGCGGGCACATCGTATTTTCCAAACGTAAAAGGACAACATCTTTTTCTGGAAAGTCTTTCTGGTAATCGATATCGAATTCGTTCTTATCTGGCGCAATTAGAAATGATGGGTGTATTTTCATCAGTTGATACACTTCTTTTAGGTCAATTTAGCGAATTGGATCAAAATCAAGATCGAGAATGGCTGATCCACTGGGGTAATCAACTACAAATTCCGGTTTTTCATACTTCAAAAATCGGTCATGCATCGACTTCTAAAGCTTTATGGATCAAAAAAGATTCTGTTACACTGTAAAACGGAGGCAAGGATATGAAACAGACTTTGACAAAAAGAAAAATAGATTTTTCATTCAAACAGTTACTGGGGCCGATGGGATGGACTATTTTACTGAGTTCCATTTATAATTTATTTTATATTTACGGTACTATATTTTTAGGCTCTTCCATTTTATTGATTCTATATACCATTATTTTAGGAATGATTTCTGCAGTAGGCTTATATTGGATCTGTACAAAGATATGGAATGTAAAATTTGAGCGGACAAAAGCTGTATTACTTCCAATATTGGTTGTGGAAGGTATATTGTTGATAGTGACATTTGGTATTCTATCGCCTTTACATAGTATTGTATATGCATTGGATCAGTGGTATATATCGATTCCTTATCAAGTTATATGTGCATTATTGATCGTATTGGCACAACCTTTGCAGTTATGTATGTATACGGCTTTAGCACAAAATATTACAGACAGTAAAGCTATCTTGGCTTATATCAAGGATAAATTTTTACATTCTTTTAAATCCATTTGGAATAAATACTGCATGATCCTGCTGTTGATACTTTTTGTAGATACACTGACGCGAGGTATTTTTTCAATTGCGGCAGGCTTTGATGCATACGCAATTCTTTCCAGTATTCTTGTATTTGGAAATCCAATGTTTTCTTGGATGTTTGCCTTTGTGATGTGGGCATCAGCCGGTTTAAGTACGGCCATGTTGATGAACCTTTTTATTTTATTTTTGACAGGACTTTTCTATTTGATCGTAGAATGTAACTATTTATCTAAAGTGGGAGTGATATGGATCAATCATGGAACTAAAAAATCTAAAACTTACAAAAAGAAGAAATGATTTTCTTCAAAAGATGAATGTCAAAACTATAGAAGATATACTTCGCTTATATCCACTTCGCTATGAATCCAGACAAGCGGTTCCTTTTTCTATGTGGAAAGTTAAAGACAATGTCTGTTTTGAAGGATTGATTTGTTCAAAAGCCGTTGTAGTTCGTTTTGGAAAGAATCGGTCTATGACAAAATTTAAAGTGATTAGCTGGAATGAAGAATTAACGATTACGTTATTTAATCGTCCATGGACCACACAATTTGTTTATGGGAAAAAGATTACTTGTTTTGGTACGTATCAGGGACAATATAACGTGACCGTTGCACAATATAATTTTAAATCCATAGAAACACAATTAGGCATCATACCAGTATATTCTTTGACAGAAGGCATGAAACAAGCCGATATGCAAGCAATCATAGATGCTGCTTTGCCTTATGCAGATACTATACATTCCGTTGTGCCAGATCGTCTGGTAAAAAAATATCGTCTGTTAGATATTTCAAAGGTGTTTTATCAAATTCATAAACCGCAGAATTCAAAATCGTTACAAGCTGCTATACGGACTTTAAAATATGAAGAATTTTTGCGCTTTCAATGCGTGATGCAGGCATTACACAAAGAAGAAGTTCAAATCGATAAAAAACCAAAGCAGTTTTCCAGAGAGAAAGTGGAGGCATTTATACAAAGTTTTCCTTATGTATGCACACCCGATCAAAGAAAAGCCATTGATGATGTTTTAGAAGATTTATCACATCCAAAGATCATGTTTCGTATTATTCAAGGTGATGTGGGGTGTGGAAAAACAATGGTTGCCAGTACGGCTTTATATGCAGCGTATCTTTCAGGCTGTCAATCATGTTTTTTAGCTCCGACAGAAATTTTGGCACGCCAACATTATGAAAATTTAAAAAAACAAGGTTTGCCAGTACATCTCTATGTAGCCGGATTAAGCACAAAAGAAAAAAAGGAGATTTTAGAATCTTTGGCAAATGGAAGTATGTTGTTGGTCGTAGGCACACATGCTTTGTTTCAAGAAGCTGTTTCTTTTAAAAATCTAGGCTTTGTGATCGTAGATGAACAACAACGTTTTGGAGTTCGACAGCGAAGATCTCTTTTGGAAAAAGGAAAGGCTGTGGATCTCTTGATGATGTCAGCCACACCGATCCCACGTACAGCTGCTCATTTTCTGTTTGGAGATTTAGATGTATCTAATATCAAAACGATGCCGCCAGGCAGAAAGCCGGTTCAAACCAAATATGTACCAGGTTCAAGTATGAAACCGATTTTGAAAGAGATATTACAGGAAGTAAAAGAAGGCTGGCAAGGTTATGTGGTTTGTCCATCTATTGAAGAAAATGAAGAGACATCTTTGCAAAGCGTACAATCGATTTACGAAGGAATGAAGAAAACTTTAAAGAATGTTTCTATCGCATTGCTTCATGGCAAGATGAGTGCTGCTCAAAAAGAAGAAACCATGCAGCAGTTTGCCGATCATAAAGTTGATATTTTAGTGAGTACAACGGTGATTGAAGTTGGAATCGATGTTGCCAATGCGACATGGATGGTAATTTATGATGCGCACCGATTTGGATTAAGTACCCTGCACCAGCTTCGAGGAAGAGTAGCGCGCGGTCCAAGACAAGGGCAATGTTATTTATTGAGCCCTTCTAAAGATAAAGCGGCTATTGAAAGATTAAAAATGTTAGAAAAGTATACCGATGGCTTTTCCATAACGGAATATGATCTAAAGACAAGAGGACCTGGAGATGTGTTAGGGTTTCGCCAAAGCGGTGTACCGGGATTCTTATTTGCTGATTTACAGACAGATCAGGCGATGATGGAATGTTGTGTACAAGATGCCAAAGATATTTTAGATTCACAAAAGGATAAGGCTATGATGGAATATATTGCCCAAGCACTGGAAAACGCATCGTATTTCGATTAGAATATCCATATGGAACAAGAAAAGATCAAAGATAAGGTCATTTATTTTGTCTCAATTATTACCATGGGACTTATTTTGATCAGTATGGCCTATTTCTTTTTTTTACGAACTGTTGAAATCGATATTACTGAAAATATCAAAGTCTCTTATACAGGAGAAAACGGTATGGCTACCGTTGAAGTAAGCGCCAGAAAAGAAGATTTAAATCAAAGAATGCAGGAATTCCTGGATACGGTAGATTTTGAAGTAACACCTAACCACGATCTTTCAAATGGCGAAGTTGTCACAATTACCGCAACGTATGATGAAAATTTAGCTCAGCGTTATCATTATCAAATCACGAATACGACAACAGAATTAACCGTAGAAGGATTACAAGATCGTTATACTTCTTTAAGTGAGATAGACTCTGCTTATTTAGAAGAAGTCTTAGAAGCAGGACGATCTTATGTACAAGATCACTCTCAGGAAATCTTAGAGTTAAATGATTCTACAGTAGATGAGAATTGGCAATTAGAGAACCTGCAAGTTAGTTACGCCGCTTTTTTGAAATCAAATACTTCAGAAGCAACTGATCGTATTATCCAGATTTGCCGATTGGATTTTGTTTGGAAGGATCAGACAAAGACGTTGTATTACTTAGTTTGTGTACCGGAAATCAATGATGGTAATCAAGTACAAACACAAGATATTTTTGGTGAGCGTGCTTATATGAGTGAGCAGGAAATCCAAAATCAAAGTTTCAGTGAATATGTACAACGTGTATTTGGTAAGCAATATCAGATTGAACAGATTATTGAAACACAACCATCCCAGGATACAGAGACACCACAAGAAGATACAGAAGATGAATAGAACAAAAGGCTTGTTGTCAAAATAGGCAGCAAGCTTCTTTTAAAGTTATATAAGCTACTAAATAAGTATAATACATCGAAAATATATGTTTTACCTTTTGTTTTTAACGACTTGTCGAAGAAGTATTAAGTTGAAAGCGTTATTTACTATGGAAAATTTGAAGATTGATGATCAATAAAAAAAGAGGGGTTACTAATTCGGAACTGGAATAGGTATATATAATATTTAATTTGATGATTGTTCGATTCGTATAAAATAAAACAAGGAGTTTAGTCAGACTCCTTGTTTTTATCATAAATGATTTTTAGGCCTTTAAAGATGAGGTTTGGATCGTATACATCGATCAAAGGAATGTGGGAACATACTACACGACCTAATCCACCTGTGGCGATGACTTTGAAATCTTTTCCTAATTCTTTTCTATATTGTTTAATAGTATATTCAACGCCACCTAAATATTGATAAAAGATTCCACCTTGCATCTCGGCCTTTGTGTTTTTGGCTAAGATCGTAGTTGGTCTTTTTATTTCAATTTCCGGAAGTTGTGCGGTTTGTGTCCATAGGGCATTGGCTCCTGTTTCGATGCCGACGCTGATAGATCCGGCTTTAAAACAACCGTTTTCATCTACATAGTCATACGTTGTTGCGGTGCCAAAATCGATGACTAACACAGGACCGCCATATTCAAAATAGGCACCGGCGCAATCGGCAATACGATCCGAACCAACGCTTTTTGGGTTTTCCAATTGCACACTAATACCGCTTTTAATGCCGGGTCGTACAATCAAAGGCTCGATTCCTAAAAATTTGACGATTCCATTTTGAAAGGAGTGCATAACTTTGGGAACAACGCTGGATACGATAACATCTTCGATATCTTCTTTATATACTTTGGAATTATCTAGAAATGTCTTTAACATAAATCCATATTCATCACTTGTACGACGAACTTTGGTAGTCAGGCGGTAATTTCCAATCAAAGTATTTTGATCAAATATACCAATAGTGATGTTTGTATTTCCAATATCAATGGCGACTAACATAAAGATTTCCCTTCTTCAATTTCTTTCATTTTCTGTAAAATCAAAAATCCTAATTCTTCTTTAGTACATTTTGGTAAATGTTCTAGTTTATTTTCACAAACGAGCGTAACGATGTTTGTATCTGTTTGAAAACCAGCACCTTCTACTTTTAAGTTATTGGCAATTAGTAAATCACAGTTTTTTCGAATACATTTATCTTGCGCGTTTTTATCTAAGTCTTTGGTTTCCATCGCAAAACCACAAACTACTTGATTTTTTTGTTTATGTTGTCCGATCCAAGCTAATATATCAGGGTTGGCAACCATTTCAATCTGTGTATCTTCTTTTGATTTTTTAATTTTATCAGTGGCGATGCTGGCAGGACGATAATCTGCTACAGCGGCAGCCATGATAATATAATCGGCATGCATACTTTCCTGTTTCATTACTTCAAACATGTCTAAGGCACTAGTGACATGAATCATATGAATGTTTTCAATCGGAGATAGAGAAACAGGGCCGGAAACCAGTGTAACATCAGCTCCCATTTCTTTGGCGGCTTTGGCAATGGCATAACCTTGTTTGCCGCTGGAATGGTTGGATATAAAACGCACGGGATCAATAGCTTCCTGTGTCGGTCCTGCCGTAATAAGAACTTTTTTGCCGGCTAATGGTTTGTCTTGTTGAAAAGATTGTACGATTAAATCTTTTATGGTTGTAATATCGGCTAGTTTTCCTTTTCCGGTATCATCACATGCCAGATGACCCACAACAGGTTCTATAATCTTGTATCCTAACTTTTTGGCAAGTTTTAAATTGTTTTGAGTGACAGGATTTTCATACATATGAACATTCATAGCTGGCGCGATCCACTTTGGACAAGTGCATGCCAAAAAAGTAGTTGAGACAAGATCATCGCTGATTCCATGTACCACTTTAGCTAAGACATTGGCCGTACAAGGAACTAAAAGTACTAGATCTGCCCATTTTGCCAAACTAATATGAGCAATCGGATCTGGATTGGAAGGATCAAAAAGATCCACTTCACATTTATGCGAAGAAAGTGTCGTAAACGTCAAAGGCGAAACAAATTCTGCCGCATGACGAGTCATCATTACACGAATTTCCATATCTTGTTTTTTAAGCTGGCTGACAAGATCACAGGCCTTATAAGCGGCGATGCCTCCAGTTACACCAATCAATATATGTTTTTTCATAGAGAATTCCTTTCGATTTTCAATATTCAGATTATATCACGTTTTAGGGACATGAAAATCTTCTTTTTGTGTTTTTTTTTCACAAAATGATACGACTGAACAATTTTCATAAAAATGAAAATTATGAAAAAAAAGAAAGATAAAGGGTTTGTTTTTTCATGCATTCGATGTAAAGTATGTTAGAATGAATATATGAAATTTGTAGTTGCATGTGATTCTTTTAAAGGCTGCATGTCTTCGGTACAAGTTTGCAAATGTATTCGTTCCGGAATTCAAGGTGCTAATGAAACACATATTGTATATGAATTTCCTATGTGTGACGGAGGCGAAGGAACCGCTGAAATTTTTCGAAATATATATCATGGTGATACAACTTCGGCACAAGTTTTGGATGCATATGGAAAGACGATTGAAGTCACTTATGGTATCGTACCTGAGCAACATATGGCCATTATGGAAGTGGCTAGTTGTATTGGTCTAAATATGGTGGAAAGAGATAAGCGAAATCCAATGATTGCTAACAGCCGAGGCGTAGGACTTTTATTAAAAGATGCAGTCGCAAAAGGATATAAAAAGATCTTATTAGGAATAGGTGGTACAAGTACGACAGATGGCGGCATGGGTATGCTGCAGGAGTTGGGGCTACATTTTTTTGATGCGTCACATCGACGATTGCGTGCCGGTATTTATAGTTTGGGACAAGTTGATTATATTGATAAGCGTAATTTTGTGGACTGGAAAGATGTAGAAATACAGATTGCGGTCGATGTTAAAAATCACTTGTTAGGAAAACAAGGATCGGCTTATACGTTTGGAAAACAAAAAGGATTATATCCTACACAGTTAGAATCCGTTGATCAAGCTATGCGGCATTATCGGGATAAGATCTATGAATTTTTTCACGTAGATATAAATCAATATGAAGGTTCTGGCTCTTCTGGCGGTATTGGAGCTGTTTTAACAGGGCTTTTACAGGCAAAAATGGTACCGGGAATTGAGTTGTGTATGCAGGAATATCACTTAGAAGATGTGATAGCACAAAGTGATATCGTGATTACTGGTGAAGGACAAAGCGATCATCAGACATTGTATGGCAAGGTTCCATATGGCGTAGGTCAATTGGCCAAAAAATATCATAAACCAGTTTTTTGCTTGAGTGGTGCTTTGGGTATTGGTTATATGGATTTGTATGATGCAGGTTTTTCCGGCGTATTTTCTAGTGCGGATCGAGCCATGGATTTTATGACAGCGCTTAAAACAGGCCCGCAAAAATTAGAAAACTTGGCATATTCCATTACAAAAACAATTGATGCGATTTCAAAAATGAAATAAAAGGATAGGTGAAGAAATTTGAAGAAATTCCTTTCATGTTTAAGTTTATGTTTTATGATGTTGCTTAGCGGGTGTAGTTCACCTGAAGCTTTTCAGGAAGTGGAAATCAGCGCAAAGCAATTACAAGAAAAATTGGATGATAAAGAAGATTTTGTAGTTATCGTAGAGCGAGAAGGATGCAGTTATTGCGAGGCATTAGATGCTTACATCGAAGAAACCAAAGCAGAGCATGCAGGACTTGTACTTTATAAATTGGATAGTACAGACTTTGATTTAAAACGAGAAAAAGAAGAAGATATGACATTAATAACCACAACGGAAGATGGTCAAATCTTATTGGATATGGCGCCTTATTTTTTATATACCCCAAGTCTTTACATTATTGAAGATGGTAAGGCTGTAAAAGCTGGCATCGGTTATAATGATCTGACGCATGAGGTTTCGCTGTGGGATGTGGATTCAACCATTGATTTTAATAAAGCAGAATCACAGGAGTTTTGGACATTTGTCAAAAGTGGTCAAGCGCAATAAAAGTATAAAAGGAATAGGTAGAAGGAGTGCTTTAAAATGGAACAACTTGAAAACAACGTGTATTTTTGGCAGAAGATGGATACACTGCTTTTAAGCAGTACATGTAAAATTGATCATGTAAAGGGAAGCAGTCATCCGGTATATGCCAATTTGATCTATCCGGTTGATTATGGGTATCTACAAGATACTGTAGGAACGGATACACAACCCATTCACATCTTTAAAGGAAAGATGTCTGCACAAAATGTAGGGGCCATAGTCATCAGTGCAGATATTTTGAAAAAAGATTGTGAAGTAAAGCTTTTGGTAGGTTGTGATGATGAAGATACATTAAAGATTTTAGAGTTTTTAAATCAGACACAATTTCAAAAAGCCATCTTGGTTAAACGTGGAGATCAAACGCCAAATTGGGCGAATAATGATTGATTTAGTAGGTTTTCACTGCTATACTTTGAATAGGTATAAGGAGGTTCTATTATGGAATTAAAAGGTTCAAAAACCGAACAAAATTTAATGGCAGCTTTTGCCGGTGAAAGTCAGGCAAGCATCAAATATCAGTACTATGCTTCCCAGGCAAAAAAAGATGGGTATGTTAAAATTCAGAACATTTTTGAAGAAACTTCAAAAAATGAAAAAGAACATGCGAAATTATGGTTTAAAGCACTTCATGGTGGAAAAGTTCCAACTACAACTGTAAACTTGGAAGATGCAGCTGCTGGTGAAAACTATGAGTGGACTGATATGTATAAAGAAATGGCAGCTACAGCTAGAGAAGAAGGATTTGATACAATTGCGGCACAGATGGAAGGCGTTGCTGCTATTGAAAAACATCATGAAGCTCGTTATCGTGCTATGTTAAAAGAATTGGAAGATAATACTTTCTTTACAAGCCCAACAGAAACTGTATGGATTTGTTTAAATTGTGGTCATATCCATGTAGGAAAAGAAGCTCCAGAAGTTTGTCCAGTATGTGCACATCCTAGAGCTTACTTCCAAGTATTAAAAGAATATTACTTAGATTAATCATAAAAATGGTTATTTAAAAAGCTATCTTTAAAAGGTAGCTTTTTTCTTTATATCTGGCTTTTATAATAATCACCAAAGGCAGCCATTTGATCTAAAATCTCCTGCAAATGCAATCCTAAATCGGTGATTCCATATTCCACTTTAGGTGGATTGGTATGATAGTCTTTTCGGTAAATGATTCCATCATTTTGAAGCTCTCTTAAACTGGTTGTCAGCACTTTTTGCGAGATACCTTCTAAAGAGCGCATCAATTCATTAAAGCGCCAAGGGCGCTTTATCAAATTGCGTAAAATTAAAAGTTTCCATTTGCTTCCGATCAAAGACACTGTAGTCGCAACAGGACAATCCGGCAATTCATTTTTTGTTTTCATGGCATTATTGTAACACATATAAAAAATAGTATGCAGTTACTTTTTAGTGCGTACTAGTATTTGATCAAATTACATTTTATAGTATTCCTGTAAGAAAAAGGAGGGTGTATATGAACTATACAAAAGTATCAAAAGAACAGTCAGACCGAGTTGAACTTCATGATAAGATGGGATTGACAGGTGCTGAAATCAGTATTAATTTTTTACCGGCAGGTGCAAGTGTTCCTTTTGTACATGCGCATAAACAGAACGAGGAAATTTACTATATCGAAAAAGGAAATGGTAAAGTGTTGATTGATGGTGAAGAAATTATGTTGTCACAAGGTGATTGGATCAAAATCAAACCGGCTGGAAAAAGACAGTTTTTTGCGATCACTGATATGACTTACATCTGTATTCAAGTCAAGGAAAATTCATTAGAAGACTTTACGGCAGCTGATGCGATCATGGTATAAAGGTGTTGATAAACAACATCTTTTTTCTTGTCTGTTCTATGATACAATCAGTATATGGAACTTATAAAAGATAGTAAAGAAGCTTATTTGTATTTAGAAAAAGGAGAAATTTTAATTTCTCCAGGACAGTTGATTTTATTTATGAAAGATAAGCAAGTTTATGTAAAAGCACCACAATGGACGGCTAAGTTAGACAAAAATGATTTTTTGGAATTGTTTAAAACGCAGACTTTTTCAATCTATGAAAAAAGGGAAGAAACAGATTCTTCCCAAAAAGATGAAGAGTATTATCAATGGCGAAGCCATTATCTTTAATCGATCATATGATTCCAGCTTGGTTTTTCTAATAAAGAAAAAGCTTCTTTGGCATGATGAACATCATGCCCTGACCAAACAGAAAAAAGTTTATAATTACTTAAACGAGCCATTACAATTCCTTGATTTCTGGGAATTTCCATAGGAAATAGTTTTTCAAAGTGTTCGGCTTGCGAAACAATAAAACTAACAGATTTGCATCTAGTGGATAAATAGGCTAATAAGTCCAAGATGGAAACGGAATCCATATATATCAGAATTTCAATTTCGATGTGATCTTGTATGACTTTATAGATCGCAAATCCGCGTAATGTATCTTCATCATACATCGTAACAATACGATGATTACAATTTATAAAATAATGAATTTGTTCATCAAATTCTTTTTTGTTTAGTTGAACAGAACCATCAAAGTGTTTTAGAAATTGTTGATAGATGGAAAATAAATTCATTTCCGGACGATAGGTTCGGATATTTCGTAAATCTCCTTGTGCCCAATTTTCTAATTCTAACCAGTAATATTTAGTTTTAGAGATGACTTGAAAACTTTTAGATTCTAAAATTTTTGGGAAATTGGTATAGCATATTGTCAACATATGATTGCAGCTGGCATAATGCATCACGGCATCCATCAATTGTGAAAAATAATGTCTTTGACGATAATCTGGTAATGTACAAGCTAAAGAAAGAACTAAAACTTTACTTTTTTTACCTTCATAATTTAAAATACGTTCTTTTGTTTGTAAACATGCGACAACTTTTTGATCTTCTATTACGCAAAACATGCCTTTAGGATCGTATTTATATTTCATCCATGCGCTAATGGTGACAGGATCCATGTTCAACATGGATTTTGATAAAAGTCGCCGAATTTCTTTTTCTTTTCCATAGGAATGATTAAGAATCATGGTCTTCATCCTCGGCATCATGTTCTGTATATTCTACATCAATGGCATCATGTTTTGGTGGATTATAAGATGTATTTTGTGGATTTGTATCTTCTTCTTGTGTATAAAAAGTAGTATAGGTATCTCTTCTTTTAGGAACAAAAAGACGGTAAATCGCATAGATCAATAATAACGGTAAAAGTATAGGCGCTAACAATTGAAAGAATGCGATCAATAATAATATGATGATAAGTAACACAATTAAAGAATAATAGTTCATAGATTTCACCGCCTTTAGTATATCATGATTCTATAATTTTTTCTTTGGCTCGCTCTTGTATGTAAGTGCATGTCAATAAGCCATTAGATAAAGATAATATATCGTCTGTATTGTCTTTTTGTACTAAATAATGATACGTGACATTTTGATCATATTCTTTGGAAAGAATTTCGATTTGATGGTTGCGAAAATAGGCATCCAACTTACCGATCCAATCATAACCAAATGTGATCTTATATTCTTTAAACATGGTCATTTCCGTTAGACATGCTTTCTTTAAGGCTTGACTAACGGATTCTGAATAGGCTTTGACAAGACCGCCGGTGCCTAATTTCGTACCGCCAAAATAACGGACAACGATCGCTAAAATGTCATCCATCTTATTTCCTTGTAGCACATCCAACATTGGATGTCCTGCGGTTCCGGAAGGCTCGCCATCATCATTGGAGCGAACAAGCGAGCCGATGATCATAGCTGTACAATGATGATTGGCACCAGGATGTTCTTTTTTGATGGCTTTTAAGAAGTCTTTTGCTTCTTCTTCTTGATTTGTCCGGTGTAAATAAGTGATGAAACGACTTTTTTTAATTTCAAGATTTGAAATGACATCTTCTTTAATTCTAGGCATGATTTTATCGTAAGGGATTTTACTTTTGTATGCAAGAAAAATATAATGGTCATTATAAAAAGGAGAGTGAAAACATGTCTATAGAACGGGTGAAGGAGCAATTTAAAAAACTGGGAATCGAAGATCGTATTATTGAACTGGATCAAAGTAGTGCTACTGTGGAATTAGCGGCAGCGGCTTTAGGTTGTGATTCTAGAGAAATCGCAAAGACTTTGGCATTTGATGTAGCTGGAAAAACGATTGTTGTCGTGGCTGTAGGAGATGCTCGAATTGATAATGCCAAATATAAAAATACTTTTAAAAAGAAGGCAAAGATGATACATCCAGAACAAGTAGAACAAAGGACAGGACATGCGATTGGCGGTGTGTGTCCATTTGGCTTAAAAGAAGGTGTAGAAATTTATTTAGATCAGAGTTTAAAACAGCTGGAATCAGTATATCCGGCTTGTGGTAGCAGTAATTCTTGTATAAAAATGAGTGTTGAAGAATTAGAAAAAATAACAAATCCTATTGATTGGGTTGATGTATGCAAGTAAAATAAGGAACATATTTGGAAAGGAAAATACAATGGAAAATAAAAACTATTTTGAAAAAGAATCACCAGTAGCCCAAGTGAGTGAAGAAAACTTGTATCGCTTAAACGGAAGAGTTCCTTTAAAAAAAGCGATTCCTTTTGGCTTGCAGCATGTATTGGCAATGTTTGTTGCCAATTTAGCTCCTGTTATGATCGTTTGTGGAGCAGCTTTGGTTCAGGGTACACAAAACCATTTAACAGCGGCAGAGATCACACAGATTTTGCAGTGTGCCATGTTTGCGGCAGGTATTGGTACAACGATGCAGCTGTATTCATTTTGGAAAATTGGATCCAGACTTCCCATTGTGATGGGTGTCAGTTTTACTTTTTTAGGCAGTCTGTTAATTATTTGTACCAATCCGGAACTAGGCTATGAAGGCATGGTTGGAGCGGTGATCCTTGGAGGTATATTTGAAGGCCTTGTAGGTTTAAGTGCCAAATACTGGAGACGTTTTTTAACTCCGGTCGTATCTTCTTGCGTGGTTATCGCAATTGGGTTGTCTTTGTTGTCAGTTGGTATGGATTCCTGGGGTGGCGGCAGTGGCGTTGCGGATTTTGGTGCCTGGTATCATTTGTTTGTCGGTGCTTTTACTTTGATTGTCTGTTTAGTTTCACGCTATCTTTTAAAAGGTGTGTATAAAAACTTGAATATTCTGGTTGGCTTAGTATTTGGATACATCTTAGCTACTATTTTTACAGCCGTTGGTATTGCACCGATGGTAGATTTATCTGGCATTTCAGAAACCGTATCGCAGGTTGGTTATTTCAGTTTGCCAAAGTTGGTTTTTCTAACAGACCATAAGCCAATTTTTGATTTAGGAGCCTTTTTTACGATTGCGATTGTGTTCTTAGTATCAGCAGCTGAAACAACAGGAGCTACAACTGCTGTATGTACCGGTGCTTTAAATCGTGACATTACAACGGAAGAACTGCAAGGCTCACTGGCTGTAGATGGTTTTTCCAGCGCAATATCTGGTTGCTTTGGATGTTTGCCTTTGACATCTTTTTCACAAAATGTCGGTTTGGTGACAATGACGGGTGTAATCAATCGCTTTACTATTTTTATGGGAGCTATCATTTTGATTTTGGCTTCTTTGTTTCCACCTTTAGGCGCTTTATTTAACTCCATTCCGCAATCTGTATTAGGCGGTTGTACAGTCATGATGTTTGGATCGATCATGTATGAAGGAATCAAAATGTTAAAAGAATGTGTGTTTGATGATCGTACCATGATCATTGTGTCTTTATCTTTCTGTATTGGAGTGGGATTGACACAGACATCAGGAAACTTTTTCTCTTGTTTTCCACAA
The DNA here is from genome assembly GCA_902497095.1 of uncultured Faecalicoccus sp. Classification (GTDB taxonomy): domain Bacteria; phylum Bacillota_I; class Bacilli_A; order Erysipelotrichales; family Erysipelotrichaceae; genus Faecalicoccus. The sequence goes on along the minus strand of CABVDD010000005.1, from coordinate 217 downwards.
GCTGTAGGAGATATCTTTAATGGAAATGCGGTTGCCGGTGTATTTGTGGTATCTTTATTATTAAGTTTATTCTTACCAAAGAGTAAAAAGAATGATGAGTAACAAAGGGGTTGTAACGAATAGATGATTTTTACAGATCATCTGAGCGTTTCAGCTCTTTTGCTTTTTTCGGATCCTTGTTTTTCTCATATTCCTGTCAAACCATCAAAAAAACGCC
>CABVDD010000004.1 GCA_902497095.1 uncultured Faecalicoccus sp. | reverse complement strand
ATCTGTCCCTGAAACTGATAGGCCTGCAGTACATCCCTTCTTCTTTCCTGGAAGTCCTCATTGATCGTTGACAGGCTGCATTTTTTTAAGCCTTTTCCTAAGAGTCTGTTCTTTCCCTGATAGATCACACCATTGATAAAACTTGCGAATATGTCTTTATCTTCAAATAATTTCTTAGTGATGGTATCTTGTTTCATATCGCCTCCTTGTTATTGCCAGAAGATCTTCTATCTTTTATATACGTTTATTTTTTCTAAAAGTATAAAAATTTTTTGAAAAAATTTTATTTTTCTTCTTTTTTTTCTTATGATATTGTCAAGAACAGGAGCATCTATGGATACAAAATATATTTTTGCGAATGCATTGAAAACATGTATGAAAAAATCCCCTTATGAAAAGATTACTGTAAAAGACATTACAGATACCTGTAATCTTTCCAGACAAACTTTTTATAGACACTTTTTAGATAAACAAGATTTAGTTAACTGGTACTTTGATAAGATCTTACAAGAATCTTTTCAACACATGGGAGAAGGAAAAACGATTTATGAAGCACTACTAAAAAAGTTTTCTTTTATTCTTCAAGAAAAATTGTTTTTTAAAGCTGCCTTTCAAAATGATGAACAAAATAATTTAAGAGATCATGATTTTGAATTGATTTTTTCCTTTTATTCGAATTTGATTCAAAGTAAAACAAAAAGACCATTATCTTCTATTTTACGATTTCAATTAGAGATGTATTGCCAGGCTTCTATTTATATGACAGTAAAATGGTTATTGGAAGATACCCCTATTTCTCCGGCAGACCTTGCAGAATTGTTATGTGATGCGATGCCGCCGGAAGTACAAAAAGCCTTTGTTTCTATTGATTTATTATAATGTGACACATTCCTTATTTTGTAACTTACTTTTTTAAATTGAAACCATTACAATCAAATTGATAAAGCGCTTACAGAAAAGGAGAAAAACAATATGTCAAATCGAATCATGTTAAATGAAACATCGTACCATGGCGCCGGAGCCATCCAGGAAATTGCCAATGAAGCTAAGGCAAGAGCTTTTAAAAAAGCTTTAGTTTGTTCCGATCCGGATTTAATTCAATTCAAAGTCACTGAAAAAGTAACGCATGTACTGGATGAAGCAGGTTTGGATTATGAAATCTTTTCAGATATCAAACCAAATCCTACAATTGAAAATGTACAAAATGGTGTAAAGGCTTTTAAAGATGCCAAAGCAGACTATATCATTGCCATTGGTGGTGGTTCTTCCATGGACACTTCCAAAGCCATTGGTATCATTATTGCCAACCCAGAATTTGAAGATGTCAGAAGCCTAGAAGGAACAGCTGCAACCACAAAACCATGTGTTCCGATCATTGCGGTACCAACAACGGCAGGAACTGCAGCCGAAGTAACGATCAACTACGTAATTACTGATATTGAAAGAAAAAGAAAGTTTGTTTGTGTCGATCCTCATGACATGCCTGTAGTTGCCATTGTGGATCCTGATATGATGTCTACTATGCCAAAAGGCTTAACCGCTTCAACTGGTATGGATGCATTGACACATGCCATTGAAGGCTATACGACAAAAGCTGCATGGGAAATGACAGATATGTTCCATTTAAAAGCCATTGAAATTATCAGCCGTTCTTTACGCAGTGCTGTTGCCAATGAAAAAGAAGGTCGCGAAGGTATGGCTTTAGGTCAATACATCGCCGGTATGGGATTCTCTAATGTTGGACTAGGTATCGCTCATTCTATGGCACATACATTAGGTGCTGTTTACGATACTCCTCATGGTGTTGCTTGTGCTATGATGCTTCCAATCGTTATGGAGTATAATGCCGACTGCACACAAGAAAAATATCGTGAAATCGCTCGTGCCATGGGTGTTAAAAATGTAGATTCCATGACACAAGATGAATATCGTAAAGCTGCCATTGATGCCGTTCGTCAATTATCAAATGATGTTGGTATTCCACAAAAGCTGGAAGCTTTAAAAGAAGAAGATCTTGATTTCCTTGCTCAATCTGCCTATGAAGATGCTTGTGCACCAGGCAATCCAAAAGATGCAAGTATAGAAGATCTAAAAATGTTATTTAGAAAATTAATGTAACACTATAAAAGAAGTGCATGACAAGGTGCACTTCTTTTATGATTCTATATAAAATATGGCTCTAAATTTATCTTATCTTTCTTTTAATGCAGGTTGTATCGCATCATAGCCTGTTTCTGCTGTACGAATTCGATAAGCCGATCGAATCTCATAACTGAATATTTTTCCATCTCCTACTTCTCCTGTGTAAGCTGCTTTAGAAATGGCTTCAATTGTTTTCTTTTCCCATTCTTCTGAAGATACTACAATTTCAAATTTTATTTTTGGCTGCATCTGCAAATCAACTTTTAATCCCCTTACAATTTCATTATATCCTTTTTGTATACCACAGCCCATCACCTGATAAACCGTCAACCCCTTGACTTCGATTTCATTTAATGCTGCTTTGACATCTTCAAAAGCTTCTTCACGAACAATGGCTTCTATTTTGATCAACATACACACTTCTCCTTAATCCAATCCATTAAAACTTGGATATGCTTGTTCTCCATGCATAGATATATCCATACCAATGGCTTCTTGTTTAGCAGTAGCACGTAAAGGCATAAAACACTTTACGATAAAACCACAAACTAGTGTTCCTACAACGGCAATCAAAATGGTCAATGCGATTCCTTCCAGTTGCGCTACAAACAATTCTGTCTGTCCGAAAAATAAACCATTCCATTGTGCAACATCATTGATGCTTGTCATACCAAATAAACCTGTAGCAATACCACCCCATATACCGCCTAATCCATGGCATCCAAAAGCATCTAAAGCATCATCGATTTTAAATTTAGATTTGATGATTTTAACACCAAAATAACAAATAGGGCTTACTAAAGCTCCAATGATAAAAGAAGCCCAGATAGGAACAAAACCAGCACCAGGTGTGATGGCAACCAATCCGACTACCAAGCCAGTAGAAGCACCTACTAAAGTTGGTTTTCCAGAAACGATCACATCAATCAGCATCCAGGACAATAAAGCACAAGCAGAGGCAATAGCACTTGTCATAAAGGCATGTGCTGCTAAGCCATTAGCTTCTAATGCACTTCCAGCATTAAATCCATACCATCCAAACCATAATAAAGTAGCTCCCAATACAACAAAAGGAATGTTATGAACTCGATAGACTACCTGACTGTAGCCTTTTCGCTTTCCGATCCATAAAGATAAAACAAGAGCTGTAATCCCTGAACTTATATGAACGACATTTCCACCGGCAAAATCAACCGATCCTAATGATGCGATAAAACCATTTTCACCCCACACCATATGGGCTAATGGATAATACACCACAATTGACCATAAACCTACAAACAACAATAATGCCTTAAAATTCATTCGGCCTACCAATGCTCCGGTAAACAATGCCGGTGTAATTACGGCAAACATCATTTGAAATGCACAATACACCAAATGAGGAATTGAACTTGCATAAGGTCCAGCCTGCCAATCTACATTATTTAAAAATAAATAACTAAAATCTCCAATGATTCCGCCATGATCATGCCCAAAAGCTAGCGAATATCCAAAGGCACACCACATCACAATAGCAAGGCCCATAATAGAAACACAAGCCATCATCGTATTTACCACATTCTTTCTTCGAACCAGTCCGCCATAGAAAAAAGCTAAAGCGGGTGTCATCACAAAAACTAATGCGGTACAAATCATCATGAAACCTGTATTACCTGAATCAATCATATCTATCCTTCCCTTCATCATCTTATAAACAATCTCGAGATAAAAAAAGGGCGTTAAAATGGATCACCACTTTAACGCCTTTGTTAACAAGGTCTAGTATATCAGAAAAATCAAGAAATTCAAGTTCGTTTTCAATAAATTTACATTTTATTTCATTTTGTTACATTTTAATTAATTCATACTCTCTGGTACCCAAACCAATTTTTTCGGCATGTTCCAAACAACTTTTCCATTCAGATTCCGGAGCTGAATTTGTGAAATGATCATGATGATCTTTAAAATTTGGATCTTCCAAATGACGAGCTAATTGACTGCCAGGTAACGGTTTTGCCGCCATACAAGCATCAACACAAGCTTGATCCAATGCCAATGGATCCTTTGATACAAACATACCAATATTTGGTAAGATTGGAACATCATTTTCTCCATGACAATCACAGTTAGGACTCACATCAACAATTAATGAAATATGAATACATGGACGCCCATCCACAACCGCTTTGGTATATTCTGCCATACGACAATTCAACAAAGCATTAGCCGCATCATTATCAAACTGGATCGCATCAAAATTACAAGCTCCTAAACAACGTCCACAGCCAACACAGTTTTCTTGATTAACATGCATCTTACGTTTTGTTTCATCAAATTCCAAACCACCATTAGCACATTCTTTTTGACATCTTGTACAACCGCGACATAATTCTTCATCAATATGCGGTTTACCACTGGAATGTTGATCACATTTACCGGCACGAGATCCACAACCCATTCCGATATTTTTGATCGTACCACCAAAGCCAGTCATTTCATGTCCCTTAAAATGTGTCAAAGAGATAAATACATCCGCATCCATAATTGCACGACCTATTTTTGCTTCTTTGATGTACTCTCCTCCTTTTACTTGAACATCAACATCATCGGTTCCCTTTAAACCATCACCAATAATAACTGGACAGCCAACCGTCAATGGTGTAAATCCATTTTGCCATGCACATTCCAAATGCTCCAAAGCATTTTTACGACTTCCCGGATACATGGTATTACAGTCTGTCAAAAATGGCTTTCCACCTAATTCTTTGACAACATCCACAATCGCTCTGGCATAGTTTGGACGCAAATAAGAAATGTTTCCTAATTCTCCAAAATGCATTTTGATCGCCACAAACTTTCCATCCATATTAAGATCCGCAATACCGGCACGACGTACTAGTTTCTGCAGTTTAGTAGGCAAGCCATCCCCAAAAGCCTGCGTATGAAAATCTGTAAAATAAACCTTTGCTTTCTCCATATTATTCACCTGTCTTTCAATCGTATTGTACTGTACGTTTTTTATTTACACAACGCAAAAAGGGTTATCAAAAACTAACCCTTCTACTTACGAATATTCACTTTTTGATTCCAGTAATATCCTTTTTTCCAATGCCTCTTGATATACTCCTCTTCTTGTACAGTTGTACCGATACGATGTGATAATCTAGACATATAGACCACCATTGATTCTTTTGTGATCTTATGATCATGTTGTTCGAGCAAATCAAGAATCTCTTCATCTTTTATCGTTTCTCTGGCATTAGATATCAATAATTGTAAGATCAATAGTTCATGCTCATGCATTACAAGTATCTTTTTGCCTTTATACATGATCTGTTGTTCAAAATCAATGCGTAAATCCCCTGAAGATACCTTCTTATGCACAAAATTATTAAATCGAAGATAATGTAAATTACCCATTGAATCTTTTTTAGAATCGAACTTTTTTAAATCTTCTAAATCAATTCCATGTTCAAGGCAATACTTGCCTAATTCCATTATTTTTTCATTCTTTGTTTCATCCATATACTTAACCATAATAAAAGGAGAGGTTGCCCTCTCCCTTAAATCACACTACTTAAGACTATTTTTGTTTACGACGAAGTAATGCAACCATTCCGGCTAGAGCAACACTCATTGTTCCGAATACTCCGGCAAGTGACATTGCTACACCTGTCTTTGTTCCATCTGTTTTTTCAGATTCTTCTGTCTTGTTAGAATCTTCTGTCTTTCCTTCTTCAGATGGTTTGTTTGTATCTTCTTCATCTCCTGGCTGCGTTGGTTCTTCAGCTGATTTTTCAACATAGCATTCTACAGTACTTTGAGCACCGAATGCTACATCTAAATCACCAAATTCAGTACCTTCAACAAAAGTATATCCTTCTGGTGCTTCTACTTTCCAATCTTCTCCATATACGAATGTATAAGTAGCATCTGATGTTCCTTTTTCATCAGATAAGAATTGATAAGATTTTAATACATCACCAGTTTCTCTATCCACGATCTGAACATTTAACTGAGCAAAGAATGTTTCAGGATTTACTTCTTCTACAGGTCTTACTTCAACCCATACCCAGCCATCCATGATAGCTAAGTCACCTGTCCATACTAATTCATAACCTTCTGGAATATCGGTAAATGTTGTTGTATTAACATTATTAGCATCTGCATCTACAACTACTGATCCTTCTGCCACTTGCTTATTGTTAACAACATCCCAATAGTTCAAACCAACAGTCTGAGTTGTTGCAATTGGGCGTATTCCAATTTCAATCCAACCGTATTCACTGATTCTTACATCTCCAAGCTCTTTAATTTCATATCCTTCTGGTACGTTCTTTAAAATGGATGTATTAATCTTTTCAGCATCTCTATCAACGATTACTATTTCTTCGCCCCATTGATTTCCATTGTCATCAATGTAGAATACTTGAACTTGCTTCGTTGTTTCTATCTTACGTACTCCAATTTCAACCCATCCATATTCACTGATATTTACATCTCCAAGCTCTTTAATTTCGTATCCTTCTGGTACGTTCTTTAAAATGGATGTATTAATCTTTTCAGCATCTTTATCAACGATTACTATTTCTTCGCCCCATTGATTTCCATTGTCATCAATGTAGAATACTTGAACTTGCTTCGTTGTTTCTATCTTACGTACTCCAATTTCAACCCATCCATATTCACTGATATTTACATCTCCAAGCTCTTTAATTTCGTATCCTTCTGGTACGTTCTTTAAAATGGATGTATTAATCTTTTTGGCATCTTTATCAACAGTTACTATTTCCTCGCCCCATTGATTTCCATTATCATCAATGTAGAATACCTGCACTTCTTTAGTTTGTTTTTTCTTCTGTACTAATACATCGATCCAACCATTTTCATTAATGACTGCTTCACCTGGATTTACGATTTCATAGTCTTCTGGGATATCCTTCAAAATAGATGTATCAATTTTATCTGCATCTTTATCAATGGTTACTGTTTCCATCCCCCACTGATTTCCGCGATTATCAAGGTAGAATACTTGTACCTCTTTAGTTTGTTTTTTCTTTTGTACTAATACATCGATCCAACCATTTTCATTAATGACTGCTTCACCTGGATTTACGATTTCATAGTCTTCTGGGATATCCTTCAAAATAGATGTATCAATTTTATCTGCATCTTTATCAATGGTTACTGTTTCCATCCCCCACTGATTTCCACGATCATCAAGGTAGAATACCTGTACCTCTTTAGTCGTTGGCTCTGGTTTTACAGGCTTTACGTTTACAGTAACTTTATTGTCATAAACAAAAGGAAAAGGCCAACCCCAATCTATATCATATTCAGATTGGTTACCATCAAATTCGTATCCTTCATATACAGGAATTCTACTGACATTTATAGAACTCTGATCCGTAAAAATATACATCGTTTCTTCATGAACCGGGGTTTCTGTTGTAACGTCATAATAAATCACCTTTACAGGCTCTTTCCAATGGATTTTTTTCTCTTCCCCTACTGTTTCTGACTCATTCTGTGTTTCTGCTACTGCCTCAGTCTCACTCTGTGATACATCATTAGTCTCCACTTCATTCTGTGTTTTGACAACGGTTTCTTCATTGCTTGTAGCTTCATTAGTCTTGTCTTCCGCATTGGCAACGATAGGTGCCGCCATTGCAGGGACCATGCTAACCGCAACTAATCCTGTTACCGCAGCCTTAGTTATTTTTTTGCGATTCATCTAAACCCCTCCTAATCTCTTTTTAGTTTTCTTTTTTGTACAAAAAAAATAACCCTCGTAGAGATTTCTCTTTATCTCTACTTATAACAATAGTACCCCCCCCCCCGTATAATTATGTCAATGTGTTTTTGTTCGATTTTAGCTTTATTTTAGTTATATTATTGATTTTCTATTGTAATGGATTTTTAAAGAACGGGTTTAAAAAAAGGAATCCGTTATAGATTCCTTACAAATACTCTTTTATAATCTCAATTATTTCTTCAGAATGGGCGGCTATGTATAAATTTGGCTTACAGCTAAAGAAATCATCTTTACACCAGGATATGCCTTGGCATTCTTTTAAAAATATATCTGCTGCAGCATAATCCCAACACTTAGCTTGTTCTGTTAGATAAAAATCTGTCTTTCCCAAAGCTGTTGATATGACAGATAAGCTGCAACAACCTCTAGATCGATGTCCTCTTGTCTTTTTAAATAGATCGATCAGTTTAGGAAAAACAAGCAGTGTATTTAAGCTGGCTTCCCATACACATTGAGAAAGTGCTCTTTTTGGTAATTTTCGCACTACTTTCTCATTATTTATATAGGCTCCATTCCCTTTATAAGCCCAATACATATTATCCTGCATCACGTCATACACAATTCCTAATATAGGTTCTCTGTTTTTTACATAAGCCAAACATATCGCATATTCCTCTTGCGCATTGATAAAGTTTGTCGTTCCATCAATAGGATCAATGATCCACATAGAATCGCTTTCTATCTGATTTCCTTCTTCTCCAATAAATGTACATCCCGGAGTAAATGTCTGTAGTACGTTTCTTAATTTTTGTTCTGTATCTTTGTCCATGTTTGTCACAAGATCCTGAATTCCATTTTTGGATTCTACATTAATTTCCTGCACTTGTTTTAATGGCTCTCCAATTTTTCGCACTTCCTGCAACAATGTCTGAATATCTTTTTTGTCCATATGATTGATCTCCTTGATTGTATTGTAGTCCAAATTTTGTTTTTTACACAATCTTTTCTATGAATATGATACTATGAACTAAGAAAAGAGGAAGTCATGACATTAGAAAAACGTATACGCTCTTGTAAACACTTAACACCGGCTGAAACGGAAATCGCTCAATTTATTCTCAATCATTCACAAGATGTGATTCACATGTCTTTACAAGATCTAAGTGATACGATTTATTTTTCCAAATCTGCCATTCACCGGTTTTGTAAAAAGATTGGATGCAGTGGTTTTAACGATGTCAAAGTGCAGCTATCACAGGATCTCTCAAACAGTAAACTGACACAACACGATATTGATGTAAACTATCCTTTCACAAAGTCTGATAAGCCCATGGATATTGCCGACAAGCTCGCAAAACTGTACGAAAAAAGTGTTCGAGATACTATTTCCTGCTTAGATCCTTCTACTTTACAAGAAGTAGCTTCTTTATTATTTCATGCTCAAACCATCGATATTTATACGCACGCGCATAATATGCATGTTGCCAAAAACTTTCAAGATCAGATGATAACTATCGGAAAAGAGATAAATTGTCCTGTTTCTTTCTATGAACAGCGTTTATATGCCTTGGCATCTGACACTAGTCATGCAGCTTTGATTTTATCCTATTCCGGTAAAGCCTCTTTCATTCTTCCTCTATTAAAAAAGTTAGATGAAAAACATGTGCCTGTCATCTTGATTTCACGAATAGGATGCAACTATTATCCACAATATATCCAACATCATATAGCTTTAAGTGATACAGAAAAACTACAAGATCGCATTTCGCAATATGCCAGTCATATCGCATTACAATATGTCATGGATGTTCTTTTTGGATGTATTTATAATTTAGATCGTGAAAACAATCAAAATTATGTATGGAAATCTATGGATTTTATGGACGATCGTTTAGACTAAAAGTTTCAGAAAGTTTCAAAATTTTCTGGAACTTTTTATTATTTCTGGAAAAAAATCTCTACAACACTTTATGCTATTGCACTGATTTAAAAACAGATATACATTCAAGCTGCAAGGAGGAACGAAATATGAAACAAGGATTAAAAATTGTTACGATTGGCGGTGGAAGCAGCTATACGCCTGAATTAATGGAAGGATTTATTCGAAGATATGAAGAATTGCCCATTCGTGAAATATGGCTGGTCGATGTAGAAAACGGTCAGGAAAAAGTAAATATAGATGCCCAGATGGCACAAAGAATGTGGAAAGCAGCTGGTCATGATGTCAAAATATATGTAAGTTTAAATCGAAAAGAAGCTTTAAAAGATGCCGATTTTGTAACCACACAATTTCGTGTCGGTTTTTTGGAAGCACGTATAAAAGATGAGAGAATTCCGCTATCTTATGGCATGTTAGGCCAGGAAACAAATGGTGCCGGTGGCATATTTAAAGCTTTTCGAACCATTCCTGTAATCTTAGATATTGTAAAAGACATGAAAGAAGTATGTCCTGATGCCTGGTTGATCAACTTCACTAATCCTAGCGGTATGGTAACAGAAGCCGTTATTCAATATGGAAATTGGAATAAATGTATAGGACTTTGTAACGTACCAGTCATCGCCATGATGAAAGAGCCTATAGCCATTGGCTATGATCCAAAAGATCTAACTTATCAATTTGCCGGAATCAATCATTTTCATTGGCATAAAGTTTATGATAAACATGGCAATAATGTAACACAAAAAGTCATCGATGCTTTATTTGAAGGAAAAGATATAGGATTACCGGCCAATATTAATAATGTTCCATTCTTTAAAGAACAAATCGAACAAATGCAGATGATCCCATGTGGATATCATCGCTATTATTATCGTCAGGAAGAAATGTTAAAACATAGTCTGGAAGAATACCATACGATTGGTACAAGAGGGCAACAAGTTAAACAAACCGAAGAAAAACTGTTCGAACTTTATAAAAACAAGGAGTTAGATCATAAACCAGAAGAATTAAGCATGCGAGGTGGCGCTTATTACAGCGATGCTGCCTGCGAGTGCATTAATGCCATCTACAACAATAAAAAAATTCATATGGTCGTTAGCACACAAAACAAAGGATCCATTCCTGAATTACCAACCGATTCCATTGTTGAAGTCAGCTCCATCATTGATGCCAAAGGGGCTACGCCTATGGCATGGGGAAAATTTCCAAGTGCTCAAAGAGGTTGGCTGCAATGCATGAAAGCCATGGAAGAATGTACGATCAATGCCGCTGTAACAGGAAACTATGGAATGGCCATGGAAGCTTTTGCACTAAATCCTCTTATTCCATCTGGAGAAAGTGCAAAACAAGTATTGGATCAATTGTTGTTAGCGCATGAAGCTTATTTACCACAGTTTGCCTCAACCATTCAAAGATTAAAACAAGAACATGTACAAATCAAAGATCCAGTTGTACAACAGCTAGTCAAAGAAGGTAAATAATATGAGTCTAAAAGAATGGATCGATCATTACTATTTAAATGAACACTATAATTGCAGTGAGACGATTGTTCGGGCTGCCAATCAATGTTATCATCTTTGTTTGGATGAAGAATCTATGAAACTGCTATCTGGTTTTGGAAGTGGTATGTATTCTGGATTGAATTGTGGTGCCTTAATTGGCTGTACTGCAGTTCTCTCTAAAATTCTGATTCAAACAAAAGCACATGATCAACTGGATACATTTAGGCCAATCATCCAGACGTGTGTTCGTAATTTTAAAGAAGAATTACAGGATACAGAATGTAGAAATATTCGTAAAACATGGTATGATCCTAAACTTCATTGCATACATACCGTACAAGCTGCCGGAAACGCATTGGAAAAGACAATGACAGAATTTCACTTGATCTAAGCAGTCGCAAGACTGCTTTTTTATATCTTTTAAACGATTCAACCGATGTTTCATCCTAAATCATGATAAAATTAAAGAATCGAGGTGATTCAATGGTATTAATCACAGAAGAAAATCTGAAAATCATGAATTCTCATACCCTGTCTCTTGCCAAGAGATATTTAAAACAAGGGTGTTTAAAACGAATTGTCGTCAATGAATTAGAAAAGAATACGATTTACAAAGTAGAAGGCACCATACAAGTCAGTTCCTATGAAAATATCTGTCACTTTTATATCAATGTACCTTTACACTCTGTATATTCTACACATTGTGAATGCCCCTGGTATTTTGATGATAAAAATATCTGCGCTCATATTGGAATGTTGATGATCTATTTGACAAAAGTAGATATTCAAAATTTCCCTTATACCTCACAAAAAGAGACATCTTCTTATTCTATATATAATGAAGAGTATTTAGCACGCCGCCAGAGAATTGAAGAAGAAATTAAAAGAATTCAAATGGAAGAATCTTATCAGAAAACACGTGATTTGATTCTTCACCAAAAAGATACACAAGATCATTTAGTACAATTAGAGCTTCAGACACAACAATATGATATTCTTCCAGTATTTTCTGCTTTAGATCCTGATTCTTTTTTATTAAGCTTTACAGTTGGTGCTCAAAAACAATATACCATTAAAAATATTCCAGACTTTCTAAAATGGATCGATACAGAACAATATCATAGCTATGGTAAACAATTAGGCTTTATTCATACGATGCACGCCTTTACTTCGCAAGCACAAAAATACATTGATTTTATGAGAATGGCTTATGCAACACCAGATTATGATCGATATTATTATCGCTATAATAATTCTCGTTTCATTCGCATTCACTCTTTACTGCCTGTTTTTTATACCCTGTTTAAAGATGATACGCATGTACCGATTCGAGAAGAGCCTTTTATGATGTCCATTGATATCACAAAAGAAAAAAATCACTACACCATATCTCTGGTATGGGATAAAGAAGAACAGATCATAATTGGTGATCATCAAATGTTTTCGATCCAAGAAAGTCCTTTTGAAATCATCCATTATAAGATTCGCCCACAATCATCAATTGCCAACTTATTTAGCGCTTTATCCCAAGAAGCACTTCATATTCCCTTTGATGAATATGATGATTTTGAGCGTTATATCTTAGATCCTGCCAAAGACTATTTACAGATCACAAAAGGACAAGAATTATTACCCGTATCAAATGTGATCCATGTTCAACACCCTTCCGTATTTGGCGATATGGACGAAAATGAAACTGTTTCTTTTCATGTAGCCGGAAAAGATGATAAAGGAAACACAATCGAGCTTTTATATAACGATAAAATCAATTTTGATTGGACCGTACATCTGATCCAGAAAGTTTTGGAAAGTTATGCGACATGGATCGATCAAAGCCATCATAGTGTTTATATGAGCTTAGAAGATGATAGAACCCTCGACTTTCTTCAAGAAGGAATCAATCAGCTTCAAAAATATTGTGATGTTTATATCAGTGACGCTTTAAAAAAATTAGGTAAACGTACTTCGTATCATCTTCAAACCGGTATTCGCATTGATAACGGTTTATTGGAAATTCAACTGGAATCCACAGATTTTGATGTCAACGAAGTACCAGCCATCTTACAAGCTTATCATCGCAAGAAACGCTACTTTAAGCTTAAAAATGGCCAGCTTCTACACTTAGAATCTGATCAATTTCAAGAACTTGACGATCTCATGCATGATTTTGATATTGATGAAAAACAAATCAAAGCAGGAAAACTACAATTGGAACTATATAGAACATTAGGTATGAACGAAAGACTCGATCATACAAGTTCTTTAGAAGTGTATAAAAATACTTCTTTGACAGACTATATTCAAGGATTTGAAAATAGAAAATCGAAAATTTCCTGTGACCCGCATTATGCCTCTATTTTAAGAGATTATCAAAAAAAAGGTGTAGAATGGCTTTTAATGTTGTACCAATACAATTTAAATGGCATTCTTGCTGATGAAATGGGACTAGGAAAGACTTTACAGGTCATTGCATTATTAGATTCAATACGACAAGCGGATCGACATACGCTAATTGTATGCCCTGCTTCATTAATTTATAACTGGGAAGATGAGATACGACGTTTTTCTAACACGCTTTCCTGTATCAGTATCACCGGTACAAAAGAACAGCGTAAAAAGAGAATCCATGATGTCTCTAAAAGTGATATTCTGATTACTTCTTATGATTATTTACGAAGAGATATTGATGAATATCAAGATATCACCTTTGAATATGTAATACTGGATGAAGCACAAAATATCAAAAATCAGAAAACTAAAAATGCGATCAGTGTTAAAGAACTGCACTCTTATCACAGATTGGCGCTTAGTGGAACACCTATCGAAAACTCGTTAGCTGAACTCTGGTCTATATTTGACTTTTTAATGCCTGGTTATTTATTTTCTTATCATTATTTTAAAACACAATATGAAAGTCCTATTGTATTAAACCAAAATGAAGATGTAATACAGAAACTGCGATCTTTTGTATCTCCTTTTATATTAAGACGTACAAAAAAAGAAGTATTAAAAGAATTGCCTGATAAAGTTGATCATCAATACTTGATCGATTTTTCCAAGGAAGAACAAAAGTTATATCTTGCCAATTTAACACAGGCAAATAAAGAAATGCAGGAAAAAATGCGGGAGCCTCATATCGATCATATTGCGATCTTGGCAGCCCTGACAAGACTCAGACAACTTTGTTGTGATCCTAGACTTCTTTATGACAATATACAAAAGCCTTCTTCCAAAGTACAAGCTTGTATAGAGTTAATTCAAATCTTGACGGAACACAACAAGAAAGTTTTATTGTTTTCTGCTTTTACTTCTTTAATTGATTTATTAACACAAGAGCTTGAACAAAACCAGATTTCATATTATGTCTTAACAGGAACTACCACAAAAGAAGAAAGACGAAGACTCGTTAATGCCTTTCAAAGTGATTCTACGCAAGTCTTTTTGATTTCTTTAAAAGCCGGAGGAACAGGCTTGAATCTAACAGCCGCTGAAGCTGTCATCCATATAGACCCCTGGTGGAATATCTCTGCACAAAATCAAGCCACAGACAGGGCACATCGCATTGGGCAAAATGCGAATGTACAAGTATATCGTCTGATCATGAAAGATTCTATTGAAGAAAAAATAGTCAGAATGCAGGAAAGAAAAAAAGATTTGGCAGATACTTTCGTAGAAGGAAATGATGGTTCATTATCCAAAATGTCAAAGGAAGATATTTTAAGTTTGTTTCAAAGAAATGAATAAACTATTAAAAAGATCGAGATTTTTTCTCGACCTTTTTATATTCTCTTTTTTGTGTTTTAACGTTTTAGATCCAATACAACTGGTACAGATTTATAACCAACACCCATACGATCAATACCCATATCAATCAATTGTAAGAAATGCTCTCTTGTACGAATGCAGCCACTACCTTTAACTTTACATACGTCACCGACTTCTTCCTGCATAACTTTAATAATTTCCGGTGTCGCACCATGCGCTTCAAAACCTGTTAAGAACCCTGTACTTGTCTTTACAAAGTCGGCTTTGGCATCCATAGCACAATGACAAGCTTTGCGAACTTGTTCTTCATTCAATGCATCCGTTTCAAAAATTACTTTTACCGGAATATTTTTTTCATGACACACATCAACAACGGCTTTGATATCCTGTGTTACCGCATCATATTTTCCACTGCGGATCCAGCCAAAATTAGCTACGACATCCAACTCCCCAATTACATCTGCATAATTATCCACTAAAATTTTAGCCTGCGCTACTTTAGATTGTGTAGAGCTTGTTCCAAATGGAAAATCGCAAACAGGGCATAACTTTGTTTGTGAACCCTCTACATATGGTTTACAAAGATCCATATATCCTGGATTGATACAAATCGTAGCACAACCTAGTTCCACACCATCTTTTGTCAGTTCCACGATCTGTTCTTCTGTGAATTCTGGTTTTAATACCGAATAATCAATATAGGAAGCTAATTCCCTTACGCTCATTTCACTTGCTTTTTTATCTGGATGTTTCATATGTTTTTCATGCATTCAAAAAAGAATGCTTTCCTCCTGATTTCACTCTAGCATTCTTTTCTTTGTTTGTAAACATAAAATGTTTGTTTTTGTATTTATTTTTTCGTTTTTGTTTGTTTTAAACAAGAATATAGTTTTCTGGTAACATTTCAATATCTAATTCTTGACTTTGATCACAAATAATCGCATCAAAATCATCACTGCCAATAAAGCTGCAAAAACCTTTAATAGACAGCTTTGAACTATCGATCAATAAATATTTTTGTGTCGATAAAGACATGGCCTTTTGTTTAACAGCCATAGTGTCCATTTCTGCCGTATAGACAAGCTTACGATCCAAATCAATACCAGCACAACTTAAAAAAGCCAAATCAAAATTAAACCGATCAAGTTCACTGATCGTAATAGGCCCTACTGTCATGGCATATTCGGGAATATAACGTCCGCCTATCACAAATAATTCCGATTCTGTCGAAGAAAACGCATCTACGATCAAATGAGAATGTGTCACGATCTTGATCTTTTTATCTTTGATATACGGAAGTATCGGTACAATGCTTGTCCCTCCATCTAAAAAGATACAATCTCCATCTTTGATCAATGTTGCCGCTTTTTTACACACTCTATCTTTTTCATAAAAAAACTCTTTTCGCTCTTTCATCGTTTTTTCATCTTTAGTAGATAAAATGACTTTAGGTCGTACACTTTTAGCGCCTCCGTGCACACGTAATAAAAGTCCTTGTTTTTCTAATTCTTCACAATCTCTGCGAATCGTTGTTTCTGTTACCTTCATCGCGACAGACAATTCTTTTGTACTGATAAATCCTTTTTGATTCACAATTTCTACTATCTTTTCGAAACGTTCACTGGCCAACATACAAATCACCTGTTCTTATTGTACACGAAAGATCAAAGTACTACGACTTTTGTTGCGACATTTTCTTGAAAAGCTACATCATGTTCAACGATCAACATCGAAGCATCACTTGCCAGAATCATTTTTCAATCTGAATTCTGGTATAAATATCGATAAAATTCAATGGTTCATCCCATATATATAAATGTGCTTTTTCACAAAGACTTCTTGCGATCATGACTTTTTTCTTTTGACCATCAGAATAAGATCGCATATCTTGATCAAATTGCCATCGTTCAAACCCCATCTTTTTTAAAAGTGTCATATATAAAGTTTCATCAATTTCATATTGTTTGGCATATTGTCTTAAAGTACCTTGTAGAAAAGATGTATCCTGCGATACATACGATAAAACTAAATTTGAAGCACGCTGAATACGTCCACAATATTTTCGTTTATCATCGATCAATAATTTCAATAAACTACTTTTTCCACAACCGTTTTTTCCATCTAAAAATATGCGCTGTCCCTTTTCAATTTGAAAACTTTGTGGCTTACCAATGATCACATTCTCATACATAGGGCAAACTTCATCAAAAGAAACAAGAATGGATGATGGATGCGATAATGGACTCATTTGTAAAGTTTCCATTGTCTCCACATTCTTTAATAAATTTTCTTTTTGTTTGATCATATCTTGTTGTCGTCTTGCGATATTTTTACTTCGCTGCATCATTTTAGCTGATTTATGGCCAACAAACCCTTTATCGGCAGCACCAATTTTTGAAGCTTCAATTTTATCAGACCACATAGAAGTCCGTAATGCGGAAGATTTTAAACGCCGTATATCTTTACGTAAATGTTTATCTTGTTCTATCTCTTTTTCTTGTTGCGTTTCAAAACGTGCCAACCACGAAGAATAATTTCCAGCCTGTATATCAATAGTATGACGATTTATCGCTAGGATATGATCAACACAACCATCTAAAACTTTTCGATCATGTGATACTAAAATAAAACCTTTTTTTCTTTGAAGATAGTGCATCAATACCGTTCTGGCTTTGGCATCCAAATGGTTGGTAGGCTCATCAATCAACAAAAAATTTTCTGGTTTTAAAAATAAAACCGCCAATAAAACCTTAGTCTGCTCTCCTAGTGAAAGAGTAGAAAACATTCTCCACAAAACTTCTTTATCCACTTGTAAATAAGAAAGTTCTCTTTGAATTTGCCAATCTTCTACAAGTGGATAAATAGAACGTACTATATCCATTGTCCATTGTTCTTTATCTTCTATAACGTATGGAAAATAATCAAAAGAAACAGAAGCATGAATCTTACCTTTGTAGGGATATTTTTTCATCAACAAGGAAAGAAAAGTAGTCTTGCCGCGACCATTTCTTCCCACTAATCCTAACTTCCAGTTAGTATCCATAGAAAAACTAACATCATCAAACAACAATTCTTGTTGACTATCATGCGAAAAACTTAGATGTTCTACTTGAATCATGGACATCATCATCACTCCTTTACATAAAAAAACGGCACTATAACAGTACCGTAGGTTTTCTTTATACTATTTTGTTTTCATTGGGTTAATGCATTGACCATCAGACAAAAAATACATGCTTCCATCACAAAAAAACGGTTCTGTTTTTCTTTGTTTATCGTAAAGTATCCTTTCGTCTGATCATCTTCATGCTATCACCGTGTTCACTATAGCATAATCATACAGGCAATACAATCTATAATTATTGAATCTCCATATGAAACAATCCACGAAACCATGCTTGATTTTGACAGCAAAAAATCCACTAAGCTTATTTTAATGTGGTGATCACAAGCCTTATATTCTATCCATATTTACAACTCAACTGTTAGTCGAATGGACTAAACTAACAGTCGGTTGAGTGAAGAATAAGTGTATGTTATGATGCGATCATCAAAACAAAGGGGTAAATACTATGAAAAAACAAACATTTGGAAGTATGATCGCAGAATTTCGTAAAGAAAAAGGAATGACACAAGTTGAGCTTGCCGAAAAAATGGGCGTTACAGATAAAGCAGTATCAAAGTGGGAAAGAGATTTATCCTTTCCCGATGTAAATACGATCCCTAAATTGGCCGAAATCTTTAATGTAACCGTTGATGAACTTATGCAAGTAAAAACAGAGGCGAAAGAAAATAACTCCAATGAAAATATCTCGGATATCATTAATATTGCATTAAAAGGTATCTCATTGGCAATGGGTATTGCCGTAGTTGTTCTTTCATTTATAAATGAAATCGAAACAAAAAATGCAATTAGTATGTTAGGCTTAGGCTTAGCTTGCCTGGCAATATCGCAGTTTTCGTCAAATAACAAATCCTAAAAATTTTTATATCTAATATAAAGGAGTATTGATGAACATGTTGAAATACAAAAACAACGATCTTGCTTTGTTTCAGGTATAAAATCATTGAATATACGGCTTTAATCGTCTCGCCAATGTAAAAGCTAAGAAAATTTTGAGACAATCTGGAAGAATAAAAGGTACAACACAAGTCATTAAAACACTGCTTATAGTTATTATAGAAGCTTGTTGCTGGCTGATCATTAAAAACCATGCTGTTCCAAATCCATAACAAACTACGAGTCCCATCAAAGAAAATAAAAGTGCTTTTCTTTTACAAGGATACCAAAATCTTTCTGTTATCCATAAAAGAAGAGCGCTTAAAAGAAAGCCAACTATGTAGCCTCCTGTTAAACCAAAAAGAACTTGAACTCCACCTCGAAATCCAGAAAATACAGGTATTCCTAACAACCCACATATCATATAACATACTATATACATCGTGCCTCTTTTGGCTCCAAACAACAAACAAATAAAAAAGAGTGCAAATGTCTGCATTGTAAAAGGAACGATAAAAGGAATAGAAATCCACGAACAAATAGCTAAGAAACCTATTGATAATCCACCATAAGTTATTTCCTTGATCGTCATACAGTTTCCATCTCCTTAATTCTTTTAATACTTTGTATTATATGATACTTATTTTGAATATCAAAATAAAAATACCGCACATAAAAAGATTATAATGTTATAATGTTTTTGAGGTGTGATCATGAATAAACTATATAAAGAAATCAAAGCTTTATTTTTAGATATCGATGGTACATTTTTTGATCATCAGACAAATCAAATATTACCTTCTTCTATACAAGCTATACATCAAGCGCAAAAAAATGGATATAAAGTTGCTCTTTGTTCCGGAAGACCTTTAAAAATGGCACAAGAGCTTTGTGTATTTAAAGACATCTTATGGGATGGATTTATTGGCAGTGCTGGAAATACCGTATACGATCATCATTTAAACCTGATTCAAAAAAATGGTTTTACCGATGAAGAACTTCAGACCATTTTTACCATTGCTTCGCAAAAACATCTATGTCTGTATGTAAATGGCAATCATGCTTTCTTGACCGAAGATGATCCTAAGGCAAAAGCTATTCTTGCCAATTTTCATGTGCAAATCCCAAAAGAGATTCGTTCATGGAATGTACAAGATAATGTCGAAATGATCAGTTTGTTTGAAGGCTATGATTATGATTACTCCGATTTTTTATGTATCCCTTCTTTACAACTTCAAAAATCTTCCGGATGTATTGTCGATCTTATCAAGAAAGGAATAAACAAATACACAGGAATACGCTCCATGATGCACTTTTGGAACTTTCATGAACATGACTACATGGCTTTTGGCGATTCTTTAAATGATAAAGATATGCTGCAAAACGCAACGCTTGCCATCGCCATGGAAAATGGAGATCCCGCCTTATTTCCATATGCCGATTTCATTTGCGGCCCCAGTTATCAGGACAGTATTGAAAAAACTCTAAAACAATTCCAATTCATCTAAACTTCTATGTAGAGAATGTTATATTCGTGATACAATTAACATAGTATACAAATAGGAAAGGGATACATATGACATTATTTTACGAATTTGTTATCATGGCATTTATCTTTTCCGTTTTAGGATGGATAATGGAAGTCACGTTAAAGTTTATTCAGTACCATCGCTTTATCAACCGTGGCTTTCTGATTGGACCTTACTGCCCTATTTATGGTTTTGGTGTTGTCGGCGTTACCATATTAGTTGGTGGTTTGATTGGACGAGAAGGAACGTATCCCGAAACATTCATGGCTGGATTTGTCATTTGCGGTTTTCTGGAATATATGACCAGTTTCTATATGGAAAAAATGTTCCATGCCCGATGGTGGGATTATTCTTCAAAGCCCATGAATCTGCATGGCAGGATATGGATCGGGAATCTTATCTTATTTGGTTTAGCCTCTGTCGTTATTGTTAAATGGATAGCTCCACATTACTTTGATTTTATTGAAACGTGGGATCCATTTATTCTAAGCTTATTCGCATGGATCATTCTAGCCTGCGTACTATTTGATTATGTCGTATCTCACTTCTTAATGAACATCGTTAAAAAGGAAATCGATACTACCAAAGGTGATAATACTGAAGAAATCTCACTGCAAGTTCATGCAATGCTTCAAAATAAAAACCTATTATTACGAAGAATCTACCAGGCTTATCCAGAATTTAAAGTTTTGCCTTCCCATCTAAGAAAAAAATACAAAAAGCTTAAAAAAGACTATAAAGCAGCACAAAAGGAATGTCGAAACTTACTACATCAAAAATTCCGTGCTAACTTTAATTCTGAACAATTAAAACAGGCACAACAAAAATTAGATAACGCTTATCAAGAACTTAATCGTTTAACAGGACGTTTCAAAAATCGTTATTAAGCCAAAAAACACGTAATCTCTATCTTTTAGATTACGTGTTTTTAATATGGACTCTATTAAAATATTTATGATGTTCACATTTAAATAACAAATAAAACATGCATACAGCTTTATTTAAGCTATTTTCTTAAAAATTCAACTTGATCGTTACTTGCTAATAAGATGCCAGTAACTTCACGAACAAATAAACTAACTTCTATAACGCCCGTCATTGATTTTAACAAACTATATAACTCTTTCGGGTCTATATAAGATTGTATATGTATATCTATCAAAATATTTCCATGTTCACTCAGAATAAACCCATCTTTGTTTGATGCCAAGCGAGGTGCAAAAACATAATTCATCTCTTTCAGCTTTGCACAAATATAGGAAAATGCTTCCGGTAATACTTCTAAGACAACAGGGTGTGTATACTTTAATTTCGGTGCATATTTTGTATCATCCACCATCAATATGTATTGTTCAGCCATCGAAGCCGTTATCTTTTCTAGGGTATGTATACCACCGCCACTTTTTAAGGCACAAAAATTTTCATCTACTTCATCACATCCATCAAAAGCGATATCAATAGATGAATTCCATTGAAGTGCTAATACATCAATACCTTTTTGTATACAAGATATTGCGGTATGGCTGGAAGGTGTTACAACTTTGACCTTTCGATTCTTTTCTTTGATTTCTGTAATCAAATATTGAATGGTTTGTCCTCCACCCAAACTAACGATCATTCCATCTTCTATTAGACTTTCAGCATATTGTGCACATAATTGTTTGGAATTCATCATTACTTCCATCCAAAGTCTTTTAAAAGCTCATCCACATTGGACTCAAAGGTTCCAAATGTGATTCCTTTAGATGCCAATTTTGAAGAATCCAAACGATAATCTCTAAAATGATCACTATATCTTTCTGTATTTGGAAGTATATATTTTTCTATTGCTTCTTTACTGGCACCTAACTCTTCGGCAATATAAACAGCACTTTCATACGTTGTCTTATCATTGCTGGCAGCTACATGATAAATGCCTGTTTCCAATTCAACGATTTGTGAAAACTGTTTTGCGAGATATTTGGCATACGTCATGCCTCGCTTTTCGTTACATGTAAACAATGTTGGTTTTTGATGAAGCAAAGCATTCATAACATTTTTGACAATGCTTGGACTGGCTTTTATTCCATCAAATGATAATCCCATCATCCATGTATATCGCAAAATAATATAATCCTCTAATTGTTCCTGTATCTTTTTTTCACACTCTATTTTATTTTGACCATACACTGTTACAGCTTTTAAAACATCTTCTTCTTTAAATGGTCCATGTTCTTCTTTACCATTAAAAGATTGTTCCGTACCACAGAAAATTAATCGAGCCTGATTTCTTTTACAAGCCTCTATGACTTTCTGAGTAGATTCTACATTGATGCGATGTGCCATTTCTGGATTTTCTTCACAGACAGCTGTTGTCGCATTAGCCGCCGTATGAAAACAAATATCAAAGTTTTGTGTTTTTAAAAAAGCTTCTACACTTTCTGGATCATTTAAATCAGCATCTTTTCGAGTCATACAGATCCATTCAAATTGTTCTTGATTTTCTCTTCGAATATAACTTGCCAAATATCCGTTAGCACCGGTTACTAAAATTTTTTTCATTTTGTCGCCTCTTCGAATTCTTTTAAGATTTGAATGCTTGAACTTGTCCCAATACGCGTAGCACCTGCATCAATCATCTCTTTACAAGTTTTCCAACTACGTATACCGCCGGCAGCTTTAACTTGTACTGTATCGCCTACTGTCTCTTTCATTAAACGTACATCTTCTACCGTAGCACCGCCAGTTCCAAATCCTGTACTTGTTTTAATGAAATCTGGTTTTACAACTTTTGCGATTTCACTTAATTTTTTGATCTCTTCTTTTTCTAAATAACAGTTTTCAAAAATGACTTTGATCAACACATTCTTTTCTCTACAAATTGCGGTCATTTTTTCCATTTCTTCTTGGATATAATCCCAATTGTGCATTTTGGCCTGTCCTACATCGATCACATAATCGATTTCATCAGCCCCTTGTTCAATCGCATATTTACATTCAAAAAGTTTTGTCTTTAAACCACATTGTCCTAATGGAAAGCCGATAGCCGCTCCTACATGTACATCAGTATCTGCCAATTCCTTTTTACAAAATGCAGTCCATGCCGTATTAATCGCAACCATAGCTGTATTCATAGTTTTTGCCTGGTCACAAAGATTTTTTAAATCTTCTGTTGTCGCATACGCCTTCAAAAACGTATGATCAAATAATTTTGCCAATGTCTCTTTTGTAAGTTTTGATGAATCCATACTAGATCCTCCTTCTATGTCAAGAAAAATATATCATTATGTAAAGTTTATGTCAATAAAAATTGACATAAAACAACAAAATGTTTATATTATGTATAGAAAGAGAGTTTCTATATGTCCGCAATTTATTTACAGATACAAAAAGATCTTTTACATAAAATCGAAACGGGTGTGTATCCGGCTGGTGATACCATTCCTGCTGAAACAATACTGGCCAAAGAGTATCAAGTCAGTCGTCCTACAGTACGACAAGCCATCTCTTTGTTAGTTGATCAAGGTATACTAGAAAGAAAGCGTAAGCGCGGAACCATTGTATGTCAGCCAAAAATAGACCAGTCTTTTACCCAAAGAATCAATAGCTTTGATTCGGAAATGCATCAAAAAGGGCATACCAGCCAAACACAAGTTTTATCATTTTATAAAGAAGATGCGAGTGAAGAAATCAAAAAAATACTTCAATGTGATACCGTATTTAAGCTCGTTCGTTTGCGTTCTATTGATGGAATTCCTAATGTGTTTGTGACAACATATATGCCTTACTCCCTTTTTTGTCATTTTTCATCAATTGATTTTTCTAAGGAATCATTTTATGAACAATGTAAAAAAAGTGGACATCCTATTTCATCCATCACTCGTCATTTAGAAGTCACCAGCGCAGATGAAACGCTTGCCGAACTTTTACAAGTCAAAGAGCAAGCACCTCTATTTTATTTTCATTCTTATGGATATGATCCTGAAGGCATTCCAATTGAATATTCAATTTCTAAATATAGGGGAGATACCAATTCATTTACTTTTCATCTATCCCAATAAAAAATAGTACCGATTTTTTTCGGTACTATTCTTTATTTTCTTGTTCATTTTCTTTGATTTGAACAATAGCCTCTTCTACACGATGATCATTGCCCATACGAGCCTTAATAATCATTTCTTCTGTTTCAATATCAAAACATGCATTAGAATCTGGTAATGTGCCGCCTAGTGTATCCAATATATAGCCACTAAATGTATCGTATTCTTCATCACTTAGTTGTAAACCTAAAATTTTATTCACATCTTCTACCATCGCATCGCCTTGAATGCGCCATGTATGATCTTCTAAAAGAACGATTCCTTCAGATTCATTGGATCTTCCTTCTTCTTCCAAATCCTCAACGAGCAATACTAATAAATCTTTTAATGTGACAACACCAACAAATCCACCATACTCATCCAGTACGATCGCAAATGTAGTTTTTGTCTGTTTCATCTTCAACAACAAATGATCTGCTTTCATACCTTCTAGTACAAATAAAGGTTTTAACACCGTTTTCTGTAGCACTTCTTCTTTTGTTCGATTTGCCATACGCAAATACTTTTTGGCATCCAATACACCAACAATCTGATCCTGGCTGTCTTTATAAACAGGATAACAATCGTAAGATGTTTGATTGATTCTTTCATCCCAAACACTTAAATCGTCTTCTAAATCTAAACCTGTTACATCTTTTCGATGCGTACAAATTTCATCGAGCGTGACATCATTAAAGTCAAAGATATTTTGTATCATCGCATTTTCATCTTGTTCGATCTGTCCTTGCGATAAACTTTGAGAAACCATCATACGAATTTCTTCTTCTGTCACTTCTTCTTCCTGTTCAGGATCAATACGACATAAACGTAATACCAAATTGGTACTGTTTGTCAAAAGCCAAACTAATGGGGCAAAAGCCTTAGAGATAAAAGAAAGTGTTCCTGATAAAGCATACGAAACTTTTTCTTTATTCTGCATGGCAATACGCTTGGGTACAAGTTCTCCAAATACAATAGAGAAAAAGGACATGATCAAAGTAATAACTAATGGTACAAATGAACGCAAAGTACTTTCAGAAATAGGAATGTTCCATGACTGCATCAAGTTTACCAAAGGATCGGCAAAACTATCAGTCGCATACGCACTTCCTAAATATCCAGCCAAAGTAATAGCTACCTGAATCGTCGCCAAAAAGCGTGATGGATTATCAACTAATCGCATCAGTACTTTAGCCTTACGATTTCCTTCTTCTGCTCTTGCCTGCAAAGTAGCTGTATTCATAGAAACAACCGCAATCTCCGCTCCGGCAAAAATCGCATTTACACAAATCAAAACAATCTGCAGTAATAACGCAAAAATCATTACAATTCCTCCAAAAAAGCACAAAAAGACATAATCTGTTTCCAGAATATGTCTTTATCTTCTCTATTTATTCATCCCGCAGCAACTTCGACTCGGGTCTTCTGTGCTATTCATCTTGAGCAAAGTTTATCAAAAGTCAAAATCATTGTCAATCATACCATTCAACAATTCTATACTGAAAATGTATCTTTTAATCTTCAAAATAAAATAAATCTTCAAATTTTATATCTAAAGCTATACATAAAATTAACGCTAATTTAGCAGTTGGATTGAATTGACCAGTTTCTATAGAACTAATTGTATTTCTTGATACCCCTACAAGGTTGGCAAGTGCTTCCTGCGATAACTTATGTTTTAGACGTACTTCTTTTAAGTTATTTTTTAAAATCAAACCATCTTTCATTTACCTTTACCCCATAACTAATAAAATATGGCTTGCCAAAAAAGCTACAGTAGCAATAGCTCCGCAAATTGAAGAAATAAAAAATACTTTCTGCTTTGTGAATAAATACTTGGTATATGCTTCTGCCTCTAAAAGCGCAAAAACTAACGCCATGATTTCATAACTTTTCTGACCATTTATAAAATTAAAAATAATTATAAATATACCTACAATACTAAATACAACATAGCCCCATTTTCTGCCTCGATTTTCCGCTTCAACTACCCCTTCATTAATTCTTTCTTTTCTACTTCTTGCCAATACTTCCTCTTTATTCATAAATATCCTTCTTTCTTGACAAGTTTTCTTGTCAATATAATCATATATCTGCCAAGTTTTATTGTCAACAGCACTATAAAAACACTCATTATTCAACATGTTATTTTTCATAAATTACATTTCTTTATTTTGGTATAGAGATTAAACAACACTTGATTTCTCTTCCTATTTTCTTCACAATAAAACTGATAAAAAAGGAGAACTACTATGTATATTGATAGTCATGCTCACATTACTTGCGATGATTTATACGTGCGAATTGATGAAGTCATTGAAAACATGAGACAACTTTCGCATTGTATGATCATGTGCACCAATATAGAAGAACTACATCGTGCATTAGAATTAAAAGAAAAAGATTCCCGATTTAAAGTTGCATTTGGCTGGTTTCCAGGCGATGCCAAAGAAATTGATGCATCTAAACTAGAACAGCTGAAAACAATTGCTCTTTCACATCAAATCGATTGTTTAGGAGAGATTGGCTTAGATTATTATTGGGATACTTCTTTTAATGATCTTCAAAAAGATCTTTTCATCCATCAAATAGAAATTGCCAATATGGCCAATCTTCCTATTTCTATTCATATGCGTGAAGCTACTAAGGATTGTTTGGATATACTTAAACAATACGCAAAGACAAAGATCATCTTTCATTGTTTTAGCGGTACCAAAGAAACAATGAACGAATGTTTAAAAATGAATTCTATGATTTCTTTTGCGGGACCGCTGACATTTAAAAATGCTCGGCACGCTCCAGAATGTGTGCAATCCTGCCCTATAGATCGTTTATTAACAGAAACGGATTCTCCGTATTTAACACCGGTACCGCATCGAGGCAAACAAAATGAGCCTATGTATGTAAAATATGTAGCACAGAAAATGGCAGAATTAAAAGGCTTATCAGAAAATGAGGTTTGTGCACAAATCGAACAAAACTTCCTATCGCTTTTTTAAATTAGATTGTCAGACTATGTTAAAATAAAAGTAGTCAAAAAAGGAGGAACATATGGATACTTTACAACAGGAACTACTTCAGGAACTTCCTGAATTTGAAAAAAAGACACAGCTTTTCTACAACAAAGAAATGTCTATAAAAGATTACAAAGGTTATAGTGGTGGATTTGGCTCTTATGCCCAACGTGGCGGTCAAGCCTTCATGTTACGTTTACGAATGAATCAGGGACGTATCACAAAAGAAAAACTGGAATTCATTGTATCACAATGTCAAAAACATCAAATACAAAGAACACATTGCACAACTTGTCAAACGGTACAGCTTCATGATTTAAAACCAGAAGTCTTAACGACTATTATGAAAGATGCTTTAAGCCATGATATTGTAACTCGTGGCGGCGGCGGTGATTATCCGCGTAATGTAATGTGCTCTCCTTTATCCGGTATCGATCCAAAGGAAGCCTTTGATGTCTATCCTTATGCAAAAGCAACCGGAGAGTATTTATTGAAGATCGTCAATAAGTATTCCCTGCCTAGAAAATTAAAAGTGGCATTTTCAAACTCAGAAGCCAATGAAGTCCATGCCAATTTCCGTGATTTAGGTTTTATTGCCAATGAAGATCATACTTTTGATGTTTATTGTTGCGGTGGTTTAGGAAACAACCCAATGATGGGAGTTCAAGTTGGAAGTCACATTGATCCAAAAGATATTTTATATTATGTTCATACAATGGTTTTAATGTTCATGGAACATGGCAATTATACCAATCGTGCCAAAGCCAGAACACGCTATATGCAAGAGACATTAGGCGCTGAAAAAATTCAGGAAGAATTTAAAGAAAAAGTGGAATTGGCTAAAAAATATCTAGATCACGATGTCATCGTTTCTCCTTGCCAGATCCAAAAAACAGGAACGGTATCCTCTGATCTTTCAGATCGTGTACTACCGCAAAAACAAGAAGGATTATATGCCGTTTATTATCATCCGATTTGTGGAAATGTATCGGCTGACAAATGGCAAGAACTTCATGAAGTTTTAAAAGATATGGATGAAGTTGAAATTCGTTTAACTCCACAGGAAGATATGTACATCGTTAACTTAACGATGGAAGAAGCACAGAAAGTTCTAGAGCATACACAAGACGGTGCCCAAACTACATTTGAATCCAGCGTATCTTGTATTGGTGCTTCCACATGTCAGGTTGGTTTACGAGATTCCAATCATGTATTGGAACAATTGATTACTGACTTACGTCCTTATCAATTTAAAGACAAAGTGTTACCGCGAATCTATGTTTCTGGATGTCCAAGTTCTTGTGGTACCAATCAAGTCGGATCCATCGGCTTACAAGGGTTCACAAAAGTTATTGATAAAAAACCATATCCTGCTTTTAAAATGAGTCTTTATGGAGATGCGACATTATCCAATACTCGTTTTGGTAAAGAAGCCGGCGTTATCTTACAGACAGATATCCTTCCTTTCTTTACAGAACTAGGACAATTGATCAGCCAGGCAAACAGTACTTTTGATCAATGGCAAAAAGAAAACGCCGACCAATGGCAGGCGTTACTTGATAAGTACTTGTAAGGCTTTAGAAACACGACAGGCGATAAAACAAATACAAAGATCTGGCAATATCGATACGATTACGCCATTAAACAAAGAAAGCCATAAAGGAATCTTTGTCTGCATCAATAAAGGAAAGGAAAAGTAATAATATACATTTCCTATCAAATAAAACAGAAACAATCCGATTAGCCCAATCAGAAAATATTCTTTTTGGCTTTTCGGATTTTTTCTTTGACGAAAATAAGAACAAGTCATGCTGCAGAAAAGAAATCCTAAAATAAAACCAAACGTAGGCTTCATCAAATATTGAATTCCGCCGCCACTGGCAAATACCGGAAGACCTGCCAACCCTATCAAAATATAAACTCCCATACAAAGAGCACTATAAGAAACTGGCAAACAAAAACCACATACAATACTGGTAAAAAGCTGCATGGTGATATGCATGGAGAAAAAAGGCGTTGGTAAAGTGATTTGCAGGTAAGCAGATATGATCATCAGTGCTAAGAATAAAGCCGTACGACTAAATAACTGGGTTGGTTTCATGCACGATCCTTTCTATTTGATTTTCCTGATCTAAAACGGCCATAAAACGATGTTGAGGATAAGAACGTTTCATGAAAGGAGAATCCAGAATGCTTAAAACTATACTGTCTTTATCCCTGTTTTTTGAATTTATATGTAAAATATAGCTTTGATCTTTTCCAACGATCGTTTCAGGATTGATCCATATACATTGCCAAAAAAAGGAATAATCGCTCAACACTGTTTCGGCCTGACTGACATAGCTTCCTCTTTGCCAGAACAACAATACAAAATGTGTTTTGATGTTTAAATCTTTTAAGATCGCACACCATTTTTTCAAATCTATATTCTTATATTTCTTAGCTAAAAACACATAGCCTATAGCATATGTACTCCATTTTTCCTCGGCATAATTCACCAGATTCTCACACTGTTTATAAGCCTTATACGAAGAGTTTCCATGAAGCAAATACACGATAGCGCGTTTATAATGTAAAGCTTTCTGTAAAAAGAATAACTGTTCCTGTGTCAAATCCATTAAATCTTTACACAGCGAATGATCCTTTAAATTTTTACGAATTGAATCCAAAACAGAAAGCCGTCTTTGCCAATCCTGAAGTAAATATCGATTCGCAACAGGAAATGAGCCTTGCGTATGGGTGGCAAGCACCATATTTGGTAAGCGCAGTTGCGTCATACTAAATGTATCTTGCCCCTGATTTCTTCGTGCTGACATGGTAAGTACTTTATTGGCTTTAGCTTGTGCAACAAACGCGCGATTGGCTTGTTCATCTTCAGTACAGGCAATCGCAAGTTTAGCTTCTTTTAATTTTTTATAAAGCTGCTCTTGATTCACTTTATGCACTGGTAAATGATCAAACGCTTCTTCATAAGATAAAGCACTGATATAAATGATGGATTGAGCTTCTAAAAACTGTTTAGCTTTTCGCAATGCCAGTTTTCCGCCACCTAAAATACAAACAACGGCTTTTTCAAATTCTATATCTAAACAAATACGCATATTATCCCTCAAAGTAAGATATAATTTCTTGAACAATGGCTTCTCTAGAAGAAGGGCAAATATGAATGGATGAAAAGCCTAACTCTTTGGCCTTATCTTTTGATTTGTGTCCAAAACAAAATACTGGAATATCTTTATCAATTCCCTTTTTATCTAGTATTTCTAAAGCCTGCGGACAAGTGATTGCCAAAGCATCCAGCATCTGATTAGGCAAATGAAATTTCTTTTCTTCCATTCGATAACAACTAAAAGAAGGTAGGACCGTTTTTACATCTTTTGCCTTTATATAACAAGTTCTTTTTCTATCTTTGATTTGTTCGATCATTTCTTGAGAACAAGAAAAAACTCTCTGACTTAAAATACCTTTATTTTCCAATTCTTCTTTTGTTTTTTGTCCAATACAGTACATTTTTTGTCTAAGAAAACGTATATCGATTCTTTTTTCTTTTAAATACTGAAAAAATCCTTTTACGGCATGACGAGAGCTGAAAACAAGACTGTCATAAGCCGCTGCATCCCAATTTTCATCATGATCATAAACCGGTTGCGCCACTTGTCTTGTATATGTGAAAATGCCTTTTTTTAATAATAAGTCGTCAATAGGCCATGTACTCTCATCTATGCTGCAAAAAAGCACTTGTTTGGAAAAACAAGACAATCGAGAAGTGTTATCCAACAAAGATTGTTCTTTGACAACATCTCCAATCACGATCAATAATGGCGCATCATAGCTGCTTATATCTTGATGTAAGATTTCTTTAAGACTCGAACATAATACTTTTTGCCTTGGATAACTTAAATGAGAACCTAAGGCAATGGGGGTATCTGGTTTCATTCCATGTTCCAGGCAATTTTGAACCAAGGTCTTTACTTTATGAGAACCCATAAAAAAGATCTGTGTATTTTTTTCATGAGCTATCGCATCATAATTCAAATGATCTTTTCCATCTTGATAATGCAGGGTATGAACGATAAAACCAGTAGCCGTATGGCGTTGCGTCACCGGTATTCCAGCATATCCCAAAGCACCTATGGCACTGCTGATACCTGGTACATATTGACAATCACATCCATGTTCTAATACATAGTGCATTTCTTCACTGCCTCTGGCAAATAAAAAGGGATCACCACCTTTTAAACGTACCACTTGTTGGTATTGTCTATCTTTTTCGACAAGTAAAGTAAATATATCTTCCTGTAAAAAAGAAGCTTTGTGCCCACGTTTACCTACACAGATACGTTCACAATCTTCTTTTGTATATTCTAAAAATTCAGTATTGACCAGATGATCATACAATACACAATCGGCTTGTTCCAAAATTTTTTTGGCACCTAATGTCAACATATCCGCATGAAAACATCCTGCTCCTACAAACCAAATCATTTTACTTTCTCACCTACTTTTTGATACGTCAGTTTGGCAGCCTGACTAAGCTGTTTCAAAGAATATTCTTCATGAACAAACGATGTATCTTCTATCGTTGTTCCTAAACACGCATAAACTTCAACAGAGTCTTCCTTTATTTTGGCCATACATCCTATAGGATAATGACATCCTGCTTTAGATAAAGCTAAGAATTCTCTTTCAATTTGTACTTCCTGCATCAAAATAGATGGCTTTATCCACGCATCAAAAAGGGATCGATCCTCTTTTCGAATCTGTATTGCAATCGTTCCCTGCCCACAAGCTGGAACGATGACATCTGGTTCTAAAATCTCGTCAATATAAGATTCTAAATGCAGTCTTTTTAAACCTGCCGTTGCCAATACAAGTCCATCTATATTTTGTTCATGCAGCTTTTTTATACGTGTATTTATATTTCCTCGAATAGATACAAATTGTATATCTGGTCGAATACGATGAATACATGCCATTCTTCTCATACTGCTTGTCGCAATGATCGCATTGGGCTTTAAAGTTTTTAGAGTTTTATGTTCTTTTGTGATCAGACAATCTCTTTTATCTTCAAATAACATAAATGGCAACAACATTAATCTTTCATCCATGATGGAGCTGACATCTTTTAAAGAATGTACTGCCATATCGATCGTTCCATCCAATAACGCCTGCTCTATATCTTTGACAAAAACACCTGTAGACCCCATCGCATATAAAGGCGTTTGCCGATCTTTATCCCCTTTTGTCGTTATTGTTACGATTTCCATATTGGCATCCGGTTCCATCTTTCTAATGCCATCCATCACAAGCTTTGTCTGTAACATGGCAAGCTTTGATTTTCTAGTTCCTATTCGAATCTTCATAAAGCCCCCTTTTTTATCCATTATAATGCAGTAAACAAGTATAATGCAGTAAACAAGAAAAATCCCGAGGATCGCACATCTTCGGGATCATACATCAGTCTTTTTCTAACAATGCATATTCATTTTCTTTTTTACCAACAATAATCGTATGGCCCTGTATAACGATTGGTCTTTTTACTAACATTCCATCCGTTGCCAATAAATCAACCAACTGCTGGTCTGTATAAGTTTTTCGCTTTTCCTTAAGATTTAGTTCTCTATACAACATGCCACTTGTATTAAACAGTTTGGAAAGTTCAACACCTTGATCGATCCATGATTGAATTTCTTCTTTTGTCGGATTTTCTTCTTTGATGTTTCGATATTGAGCATGAATACCCAAATCTTCCAATGCTTTATACGCTTTTTGGCATGTCGAACATTTAGGATAGCCGATAAATAACGTTTTCATTATTCAAAAGCATGAGTCAGGGCTACACTTAATGAAGAGTTAGATTCCACAGCTTGAATCAGTGCGGCAATTAATGGTGCAATAGATAACACAACCAAGTTTGGAAGATTTTTCTGATTTTCTGTTTGATCGATCGTATCTGTACAAACAAATTCTTTCAAACCGCTATTTTTCAAACGCTCTACTGCCGGTCCTGATAAAACACCATGGCTGCAGGCTGCATATACTTCTTTAGCACCTTGTTTTTTCAACATTTCTACACCAGAAACAAGCGTACCAGCTGTATCTACCATATCATCGATCAATATCGCAGTTTTATCTTTGACATCACCTAACAAGTTCATGGCAACTGCCACATTTGGTTTAGGACGTCGTTTATCAATAATAGCTACTGGTGCTCCTAGAATATCTGCCAAATTACGTGCTCTTACTGTTCCACCGTGATCTGGACTTACAACCACAACTTCACCTAAGCCTTCTTTATGATTAAAATAATCTCCTATCAATCCCATACTTGTGATATCATCTGCTGGAATATCAAAGAACCCCTGAATCTGATTGGCATGCAGATCCACGGTAACAACTCTTGTAGCCCCCGCTCTTTCCAAAAGACTAACAACCAATTTAGCCGAAATAGGCTGACGAGGTTTCGCCTTACGATCCTGACGTGCATAACCAAAATAAGGAATGATACAGTTAATGCTTGCGGCACTGGCTCGCTTACAGGCATCGATACCAATTAAGATTTCCATTAAGTTATCATTAACCGGACAATTTGTGCTCTGAACAAAGTACACATGTTTTCCACGTACACTTTCTCCTAATTCTACTAATACTTCTCCATCCGCAAAGTGATTTACTTTACTTTTTCCTAATTCCATTCCTAATTCATCGCAAATATGTTTTGCTAAATTCATGCTAGATGATAATCCAAATACTATAGTGTTTTCCATGATTGTTCCTTTCCTCTTCCCTGATACTATTTTATCTGTTTTTTTAATACTCGATAGTTTTATCCTGAATGAAGGTATGCCATAGGGCCAACGCTTTGACTCGTTTTTACCCTAGTGTTAACAACCTTGCTGGAATCAATCATGGCATGATCACCAATGACTGCATCCTTTATATACGAATTTGGAAGAATTTCTACAAAATCTCCAATCTCCGTCTGTCCTAATATTTCTACATTAGGATGAATAATCACATCATGTCCGATCTTGACATCTTTTCCAATAACTGTTCGAAGCGGATCCACGATCTGTACACCCTTTTTCATCCATTCTGTATTAATACGATTGCGCATCCACACATAGGCTTTATTAAGCTCTACACAATCGTTGATTCCCATAACTTCATCTCGATCTTCAATCACACACGCATTTACTTTTTTACCTAAATCGGCAAGTATCTTTACCATATCGGTTATATAATACTCATTTTGCGCATTGTTTGGCTGAAGATCATCAATATGGGCAAAAAGATCTTCATTTTTGAAACAATACATTCCCGCATTGATTTCACAAATTTTTCTTTGCTCCATCGTGCAATCTTTTGCCTCAACAATAGATACTACATCGCCACTTTCATTACGAACAATACGTCCATAATGTGCACCATCTTCTAATACAGCACTTAATAACGTTAATGAAGCATTCTGATTTGCCTGAAACAGCTTTTCCAATGTTTCCGGTTGAATACAAGGTCCATCCCCATTGATGATCAATGTATCTCCCGTTGCATCCGACAATCGTTTACACTGCATAATCGCATGCCCTGTTCCAAGTTGTGGCTCCTGCAAGGCAAATTCACAATCCGGAAAAGCATTTTTAATACTTTCTGCCTGATACCCAACAACTATTACTATTCTTTCCACATGCACAGCTCTTAATGCATCTACAATATAGCCCAACATAGGTCTATCAATGATGGGATGCATAACCTTACTTAATGTTGACTTCATTCGGGTTCCTTTACCTGCTGCCATTATAATCGCATTGCGCATGCAATCACCGTCCTTAACGTTTTACCTTTAACATCATAACAAAAATCAATTCACAGTTAAAGAAAAAGAAAAGGGTTTTTAAACCCTTTGTAAAATCATGACTCTAAAGCATCGATTCGATCCTGCAATTCCTGAATCTGTGATGTCAGCTGATCAATCGTACTTTGTGCTGAATCCACATCCGATTGTGCTTGCGAAACTTTTGAAGAAGACGAATTCACATGAGACTGAATCGAAGAAGAATCCCCTATTCCATTCAACTGTCCTTGCAGATTTGAAACTTCCTGTTGTAAAGAAGCTTGCGTTTTATAAGAGTTCGTCAGCTCTGTTAACTCTTCCTGAGTAATCTGATCCGCAGGAATATTTTGAAGTTCTTTCATTCGAGCTTCCAATGTATTTAACTCCGTTTGTTTTTGTTCCAATTGCGCATTTGTATTTTGCCAGGAAGATAATTTGTTATTCCAGTCATTATACTCACTTTGCGCACTTGATAAACGCGAATTCGCATCATTCAAATCGGACTGTGCATCCGACAATTGCGATTTCAAACTATTCAACTGCGCTTTTAATTCTGCAAGTTTGGCATTATTGTTCGAAGAATCTTTTTTACTATCCGATTTTGCCTTTGCCAAAAGTTCATCAAAAGTAGATCCTGTTTTCTTTTCAAAATAACTGTTTAATTTCTTCTTCTGTTCTTTTGTCAATGAATCATATTTTTCCTCTAAATCTTCAATGCCATCATAATCTCCATCGGTTATTGAATCTAACCATTCCTTGATAGAATCATAAGCACGTTCTTGTTTTTTGGTTACTTCTTCTGTTTTATCATCGCTGCTTGAATTCATCAAAGAATACACTCCAAAGCCAATAACACCAAGCACTACTAAAACCGCCAACACAATGCCGGCAACTGCCGCTGGCGAAAGTCCTTTTTTCTTCGTTGGTTTTTTATGTGGCATAGACTCTTTTCGATGTGATGATCCTTTATTGGATACAACTTCACGACGAAGTTTAGGTGGTTTATCCTCATCTAATAAAGATTGAATTTCATCATCATTTATCACAACCGTTTTATTCGTATCGGTATCTTCTTTTTCGATTTTCTCCGGATCAAACATAACAGTTTCGCCAGCCGATTCTGTTTTCTTTGGCTCTGGGCGCAAAACAATTGTATCATTTGTCTCACTTTGAACTCGTTCTGGCTCTATTGTATGTTTAGAAGCACGATGCATACGATCTTGTCTTCTTTTTTGTGCGGTAAAATCTTCCATTTTTTCTTCCAACACTTCTTCTTCCTGAAAGGAATCTAGCAGTTTGGATATTTCATCCTTAGGTTTTCTTGCGGTCATATTAACTCCCCTTTTGCTTCATTCTACCAAAAGAGGCTCTTTTTTTCTACAATCATTTCTTTATGTTTAGAAAGCCACAATGGATGTGCCGCAATCACAAAAACTTTCTGTGGTGCCAATAACGCAATCGCTCTTTGTAAGCTTGCGCCTGTAGTGCATACATCATCGACCAATAAAATCGGCTTATTTAAAAGTCTATATTGTTCTTTTCGAAAAATCACGTTCTTTACTTTTTCACGCTCTTTTCTCGACAACTGGCTTTGTTTATGTTCCTTATTTTTATACAAAGGAAAATAAATGGATATACCATAGGAATCAAAAATATCAAATAATGGATCAAATCCTCTCTGCAATCGTTTTTTATCACTGGAACATAGACCACAAACCGTATATTTTTTCATCGTATGCAGACGATGTTGCACAGGTTCTAAAAACACTGGTGCTAACATACGATCACATTGTTCTTTATATCGAAACAATACACGCTCTAAGAATTCATCATATTCATAAAGAACATGCCATTCTAATTTATCAATCTTATATATTTTTTTACACATTCGAAACTGGCTTCTACATTTTCTACAAAGACAAGAAGAAAATAGATCTACATTTTGTAAAGTATCCAAAGTTTCATTACAAATCAAACAGAAGCGTTCATTTGCTTCAAAATACGTACGCATTCTCGTATAGAAGCGCTGGCATACTGACATAAACAAATTCCCTTTCCAAAAGGATCCTTCATGGTCCTTCCAATACGTCCAAAAATCTGAATAAGACTGGCTGCCGTATATACCACATGTTGTCCTTCAAACACAGCAACTTGTACACTGGGTATCGTAATCCCTCTTTCTAACAAAGTTGTACATACCAAGACATCTGTTTTGTGTTGACGAAAATCTTCTAAGACTTCATCTTTATCTTTTGTCTGTGAATGAATTCCTTTTGTCTTTATAAATATATTCAATATCTTAGTCATCCAAAGGCAATCATTGCGGCGTGGCACAAAAACCAAAACTTGTTTCTTTTCTTTTTTGCTTCGTCTACAAAATCGTATCAAAATCAAAACCTGTCGCCAAACAGCTGCTTGAATAATTTTTGGAATTACTAAAGGATGACCATGCGGTCTAACAAACAGCTCTACTATTTCCATCTTATTCTGTTGAATCTGCATCAATATTTCTTTTGATGGTGTAGCACTCAAATACATTTTTTGCCCTTTACATGAAAGTTTTACGATTTGTTCTAATAACTGATTGCCGGCATATGGAAAAGCATCCACTTCATCCAATATCAACAAATCAAATCCATAAGGATAACGATACAACTGATGCATCGTACATACGATCAAATCTCCATCTGTTATCGATGTATAATCTTGTGCCACTTCTACAACCGTTAATTCCTTAAAAGCAGTTCGTAAACGTTGTGCGATTTCTAAAACCACCTGTCTTCGGCTGATCGCAAAAGCTACTTTCTTTCCTAAAGAAAGATAATAACAGATACTTTCAAAAGTGATTTCAGTTTTTCCAGCGCCTGTTGCTGCATATACAAACACGTCTTTTCCTTGTTTTAAATACGATAATGTCTTTTCAGAAGCCTCTTTCTGTGCACCGGTCAATTCATAAGCTAATGTAGGCTTTCCTTTCCATACTTTTTTAGACAAAGTACAAGGAATAATGGTATCTCCTATATTCACTCTGGAAAAGGAAATACACTTTCGACAATAATACACACCATTATCATACCCAAACAATCTTGGATCTTCATTTTTACATCTTGGACATCTCATAGTATTAAATACGATAAAATAGTAGAAAAAGACAAAAAAATCATTCAGAAAAATTCTTTATGCTTCCCTAATATTTTTGTAATTTGTTTGAAAAGTGGTAGATATATAAAAAGTATTCTATCAAGATCCAAATAGAAATAATGCGTGTTATAAT
This sequence comes from uncultured Faecalicoccus sp., assembly GCA_902497095.1. Taxonomy (GTDB): domain Bacteria; phylum Bacillota_I; class Bacilli_A; order Erysipelotrichales; family Erysipelotrichaceae; genus Faecalicoccus. Next base: position 31,827 of record CABVDD010000004.1, on the reverse strand, counting down.
GATGAAAATAAAAGTGATTCATAAAATACTAAGATTTAAGGAGGGAAAAACAATGTTAAAAAAGATTCTCGGGATTCTATGCTGTTCTATTTTTCTGGTATCGTGTTCTCAACCGACACAACCATCTTCTAAACCAGAAAAATCAGCTGAACAATCCGAAGAAACACAAAAACAACAGTATGAGAGTGAATTGTTTTCCTTAACAGATATGACAGATGGTAGTATTATCGCTTCTCAAAAGATGCCATTACGAGGAATCACATATCAAGAAGCACTATCTAAAACAGAAAAAGGATATGATATACAAATGAGTTTGACCGATTGGTTAAAACAAGAATATGGAAATGGAGAACATCATTTTGATGATGAGACTTTATCCGCAAAGTACACTGTACAAGATAAAGAAGGCGAAATGTTTTTCCGCATAGATTTCGAAAATGAAAAATTTACGATGTTCAATATTCAATTTGAAAATAGTTCATGGATCATTAATGCATCGCAAGAGAATTTGTCTGCTTTACCTTTAAAAAAGGATATACAAAAACTAACAGAAGTTTTGTTTGAAAAAGCAGGTCAATGATCACTCTTGCCAACTCAACTTTTATAGTATAGTCAAAAAAGAGTTATTCTTTATAAAAAATCATAGATACATCAATATCATATATAAATTACTTGTAAAATTTCTCTTTTAAAAATTTTAAATAGGTATATTCTTTTGACAAACTAATTTTACTAAGAATATACCTTTTTTTCTTTCACAAAAAATTTTCACATCATAAATATCTAACAACATTAAATTGAGAAAATCATTAGAAAAAGATCATCCAAGAATTTTCCTGAATGATCTTATATCTCTATTTAAAGAAATGTGTTTCTTTTAATCGTCTTGCTGCTTCCTTTATGGCACTTTCATCTTGTACTAAAGCCAATCGGACATAACGTTGACCTTGCTTACCAAAAGCTTGTCCTGGGGTAACGACAATCCCTGTTTTTTCTAACAGATCCAAAACAAAAGCTTTGGAATCTTCATATTGTTCCGGAATTCTGGCCCATGAAAACATCGTTGCTGGACTTTTTGGAATGATCCAACCGGCTTTTGCAAACTCATCGACTAAAACATCTCTTCGATTTTGATAAGCTTGACAAGTTGTTTTAATACCTTTTCCACCATGACGTAATGCTTCAATACCCGCATATTGAACTGGTAAAAAGATACCATAATCCATATTTGATTTTAATGTCGTATATACCTCAATAATATCTTTATTGCCAACACAAACGCCTAAACGAGCACCTGCCATACCAAAAGTTTTAGAAAAAGAATTTAATTCGATCCCGATCTCTTTAGCTCCTTCAAAAGATAAAAAGCTTTTGCCAACTTTTCCATCAAAAACAAGTTCGCTATATGCATTATCATGAAGAACCATGATGTCATATTTTTTCGCAAATGAAATTAACTTCTCATAAAAAGAATCTGGGGCAATCGCACAAGTTGGATTGTTTGGATACGATACGATCATCATTTTTGCCTTTTGTGCTATTTCAGGATCAATCGCATCAAAATCAATCAAATAATCATTTTCTTCTAATAATGGCATATATTCCACACTGGCACCTGCAATTTTAGGTCCATCGCTAAAAATAGGATAATATGGATCCGGTACTAAAACGATATCTCCTTTGTCACATGTAGCTAAAAACAAAGTGCTCAATGCTTCTTGTGAACCTTGCAGACAAACCATTTCATTTGGTTCTAATTCAACACCATAGCGATTTTTATACCAATCATGAATAGCTGATTTCATTTCCGGAAGATCAGTTATGGCATACTTATAATTTTCTGGCACCATAACTGATTCCTGCATCACTTTCATAATCGATGGTTCCGGGGCAATATTAGGTGAACCAATTGAAAAATCAATCGTGTCTTTTCCTGTTCTTTTTGTGTACTCTTGTTTTAAATATTTTAAACCTGTAAAAACAGAAGGTTTAAAAACTTCCATTCGCTTTGATTTTATGTGCATATGATTATCTCCTATATATGAAAAAAACAGCGTATAACGCTGTTTCTATTGTATCACTTATTGTCCGCTTTTTAGACCATATTTCTTGTTAAATTTCTCAATACGTCCCTGAGCAGCCGCAAAACGCTGACGACCAGTGAAGAATGGGTGACAGTTACTGCAAGTATCTACACGCAATTCGTCTTTTTTGATCGTACTTCCTGTTTCAAATTCTGCGCCGCAAGATGTACAGATACATTTAACACGATGGTAATCCGGATGAATTCCCTTTTTCATGTCGTATCCTCCTTCCGCCTTAAGCTACTTTTGAGCTTAAAGTAAGTGCGTAGGCATCATATCATGTTAAGAATACAATTTCAAGCAAGTCTTCACAAAAACTACAGTTCTATCCGTTCATATTCTCTAGAGCCTACACCCAGATCAGCAGCTGCTTCTATAGTATGTATTCCATTACGACTGTTTACGCGTTCCATGAAATGTTCTTTGCCAGGATCCTTTGACTGCATGATCAGATCCATGCAAGCTTGATCTATGGCTACTGGATCACTAGAAGCTAAAATGCCGATATCTTTCATACAAGGATCTTCGGCAACAGCACAACAATCACAATCCACAGATAAGTTTTTCATGACATTGATAAATAAAATTTTTTCTTTAAAATGATTCACAATACTGCTGGCCGCATCTGCCATAGCTTCTGGAAAAGCCGTTGAATCGGCATGTTGATTCCATGTTTCAAAACGATCTTCTGTCTTACCGGCTGAATGAATCAAAGCCTTGCCCGCACGAGAAGCACAACCAATCGCAAGTTGTTTTAAAGCGCCGCCATAGCCTCCCATCGGATGTCCTTTAAAATGAGCTAACACCAACATAGAATCATAATTTTCAATATGTTTTCCAACTTTATTTTCTTTTAAAATTTTGCCATTAGGAATGCTCCATACCACATCCGGTCCTTGCGCATCCATGATATCCACATCAAAATACTTGGTCCATCCATGCTCTTCCAATAATTTCATATGTGATTCTGTATGGTCTCTTACTCCACCAGATGCATCACCATAAGCCGTATTACACTCGACAATAGTTCCATTTACCGCTTCTACCATAGGTTTCCAAAATTCTGGACGCAAAAAGTTTTGATTTCCTTTTTCTCCAGAATGAACTTTAACCGCTACTTTTCCAGGCAATGTTTTTCCCAAAGCTTGATACAATTCCACAACTTTTTCTGGTGAAATTTCTTTTGTGAAATAAACTTTTGATTTCATTTTCTCCATCCTCTCTATTCGTGGAAATAATCGGCAATCTCTTTCATTCGATCCATCTGTTTGACATGAAATGGACATCTTTTATCACAATGAGCACAACCTATACAATCACTTGCCTTTTTATCCAAATTTAAATAATGTTCTTTAGCCATTGGATCATGTGCTTTAGCCAAATCATAATATTTATTAATCAGTCCGATATTTAATCCTGCTGGACAAGGTTGACAATGATTACAATATACACAAACACCTGTTGTTTTTTCAGGGATAAGCTTTCCTAAAATCGAATAGTCTTTTTCTGAAGGATCTACATCAAAAAATCGTAAAATCTCTTCTAAGTCTTTTAAATTCCCGATTCCTGGAAGAACCGTTAAAACCCCTGGCATATCTAAAGCATACTGAATACACTGATAGATGGAAAGTGCTTGTTTAAATGGAGATGTCTTTGCGTTTAAAAGCTGTCCTGCCGAAAAAGGTTTCATCACTGAAATACCAACTCCTTTGGTTGCACATAACTGATATAAACTCATTCTTTCAGATAGATTCCCATTGGCATATTCTCCATACTGCATATCGTATCCTGGGTTGATGGAAAACATCAATTGATCGACCAATCCTGTTTCAATGATCTCTTTTGCCAGTTTTGGTGTATGCGAAGATAAACCGATACGATGCACCACACCTTGTTTTTTCATCTTCAACAAATAATCAAGAACACCTTTTCTTTGATAATCCAGCCAATCTGATTCTTCATCCAAACAATGAATAAAACCATAATCTATATACTCTGTTTTTAAACTTTTTAACTGCCAGTCAATTTGTGCTTTGACTGTATCCAGCTTTGTGGTCCATCCATATTCGCCTGTTTCATAGTTTGCACCAAAATGAACTTGATATAACATTTTATCTCGTACGGAAGAAAAAGCATTTCCTATATATGAAAACGTTTTAGCCCCGGCTGTTGCCAGATCCACATAATTGATACCTTTTTGATAAGCCGTTTCTAAAAGCTGCATGGCCTCTTCTTCTTTCGCTTCAAAAAGCGGTCCTGTACCTAGTCCAATAACACTGATTCGATCTTTGGTACGTCCATTGATTCGATATTCCATAGTTTCTCCCTTAATCTGTTAAGCTTTTTCCCAAACGATAAGCCGCATCTATATAAGGACTATGCCTTGTCATAGATGGCATGCCACATCCATAACCTAAGATCATGCCTTCATCCTTAAAATCTAAATAACGCACCAACGTCTTATAATGCGCCTGCAAAGCCTCAAAAGTCCAATCATCACTATTCCAGGCCGCAGTAATTAAAGCCGACTTCATTTGCTTAGCTGTTATACTGGAGTTGATGGCACAAAAGCGATCTACAAATGTTTTTAATTGAGCAGACATGCCATAATAATACAGGGGTGTCACCAAAACCATCATATCTGCCGATAAAATCTGTTTTCGAAATATCTCCATGTCATCCTTTTGTACACATGGTCCTTCATAACCACAATGAATACAACCAGTGCATGGATGCAGATTGGCATGAGCTACATCTAAAATTTTCACTTCATGGCCTGTTTCTTCAGCTCCTTTTATAAAAGCTTCCGCTAACATATTCGAAGATCCATGTCGATTAGGACTTCCTAAGCATACTATAATTTTCATATTCGCCTTTTTTCTCCATTACAAATTTATTTCAAAACATCACTTTTAATCAAAAACATGTACTACATTAGAAAAAGACTTATTTTGCCACAAATGAATCCAATGCATCATATTCTTCATCTGTCACTGGTTCCAGCCATTCATTCGATGTATCCTGCCCTGGCACTTCAAAGGCAATGTGTGAAAACCAAGTATCTTTTTTAGCTCCGTGCCAATGTTTAACATTGGCCGGAATCGTAATCACCATTCCAGGTTTCAGACTTATAGGTTCTTTACCTTCTTCTTGATACCATCCTTCTCCTGCCGTACAAATCAGTATTTGTCCTCCTGCTGATGAAGCATGGTGAATATGCCAATTATTTCGACATCCCGGCTCAAACGTCACATTTGCCAAAAAGACAGGACAAGTTTCCGGCTTTGTCAAAGGATTTAAATAAGACTTACCAATAAAATATTGCGCAAACGCATCATTAGGTTCTCCTTTACCAAATACATTCACTTCATCAAATTGTTTTTCATTTTCAAATTTCATATATACCCTCCTATATTTTTCCTGCATCTTTTATACGTTATTAAACCCATTTAGAGGCCCACTTTACCAATTCTGTACCAGTTGCACGAGCGCTTAAACGTTTTCCTTCTACAACATGAGCTTTTGGTGCCAACTGTTGCATGTTCTGTGAAGAATTCCCCATACCACTACCGCCTGAAGTCGCAAAAGGTACAATTGTCTTATTGTCAAAATCATAACTTTCCATAAAAGTATCGATAATAGAAGGTTCTCTATACCACCAAATAGGAAAACCGACAAAGATGACATCATACATATCCATATCTTTGACACGATTTTGAATGGCTGGACGGCTTGAACGATCTTTCATTTCCAGAGAACTTCGACTTTGTTCATCATTCCAATTTAAATCCGCTCTTGTATAAGGTTGTTGCGGCTGTATTTCAAATAATGAAGCATCTATTCTTTCAGCCAAATTTTGGGCAACCTTTCGTGTAGTACCACTGGCACTAAAATACGCAACTAAAGCTTTTGACATTTTTATTTCCCCCTTTTTCAGTTGTATCTGTTAGTTAAACCTTATATAATAAGTTCAAGTATAAAATACAACTTAAAGTTAACTTTAAGTCAATACTTTTTTAATCTTTTAGGAGGCTATAGAATGTTATATACAGTAGGTGAAATGGCTAAATGCCTAGATGTGGCAGCTTCTACTCTTCGCTATTATGACCAGGAAGGGCTTCTTCCTTTCGTGGAACGATCCAAAAGCGGAATTCGTATGTTTACCGATAAAGATTACGAATGGTTAAAAATCATTGAATGTTTAAAAAAATCTGGTTTATCCATTAAAGAAATACGTGCTTTTATCCAGATGGTGCAAAAAGGCGATGATTCTCTACAGGAAAGATTCGACTTATTTGAGGCAAGAAAAAAAGCTGTACAAAAACAAATAGATGAAATGAAAAAAACTTTAGATCTATTGGAATTTAAATGTTGGTACTATAAAACAGCACTGCAAGATGGCACGGAAGAATATGTTCGATCTTTACCGGCCGAAAAGATTCCTGAGCCATATCGTTCTATTAAAGAAAATGTCTCTAACCATAAAAACGGATGATTTTTCACCCGTTTTTATATTGTTTTAATCAGTAATTTTTATTGCGTTTAATAATGCTTCCTGCATTCCCGGCGCTTGAGGATCATGTGTTCCTTTACCAGTGTCCATATCTCGGATTGTCTGCATCTCTTCTTCTGTCAAAACAAAATCATCCAACATTCTATTTCCTTTGATACGCTCTTCGTGTATGGACTTTGGTAAAACAATAACTCCTTCCTGTAATTCAAAACGTAAAATAATTTGACCGGTATTTTTATGATATTTTTGTGCAAGCTCTTGAAGAAACGGATGCTTTAACAATTTAGGATCTCCATGCCCCATCGGATACCATGCTTCTAACCTGGTATTATATTTTTTCATGAGCTCTCGTAATTCTTTTTGTTGAAAGAAAGGATTGAATTCTACTTGATTGACAGCAGGCTTGATAGAAAACTCCGGTACAAATTGATTCCAAATCGCTGGTGTCATATTACTAACGCCAATAGAGTGAAGAATTCCTTTTTGTTTAGCTTCTTCCAATGCCTTCCATGCACCTGGTACATCCCCATAAGGCTGATGAATCAAATACAGATCAATATAGTCTAGATCCAATTTTTTTAAAGAGCGAGCAATTCCTTTTTTAGCCGCTTCATATCCATGGTCCTGAAGCCACAGCTTACTAGTAATAAATATTTCTTCACGAGGTATCCCACTGTCACGAATGGCTTTACCTACATCTTCTTCATTAAAATACGCTGCCGCTGTATCAATGTGACGATAACCGGCTTTTAAAGCCATACAAACCGCATCATAAGTTGGACCGTCATTAGGAATCTGAAAAACGCCAAAACCCATTGGCGGTATTTTATTTCCATCATTTAATACAATGCTTTCCATTTGTATTCCTCCTTTTTTTAATCATGTATTTTATGTGTATTTAACATTTTAACGACTGGAATAGAAAAATGATCAATAATCTCTGTTCTACCTAGATCCAATTCTCGAATTTGATTCATGTCTTCTTGTGATAATTCAAAATCCCAAATGTTTATATTTTCCTCCATGCGCTCTTTATGCACCGATTTAGGAATCACTACAACACCTCTTTGTATATTCCATCGCAATGCGACTTGAGCAGCAGTCTTGCCATATTTTTGCCCAATTTTAGTTAATATCGGATGAGAAAAAATATGATGTCCACCTTCCGCAAAAGGTCCCCATGCTTCAACTTGTACGCCCAAATCTTTAGCTACTTGAATATCTCTTTCTCGCTGAAAAAATGGATGACATTCAATTTGATTAATGACTGGTTGAATGTCCACATTCATACACAGATCAACTAGACGCTCTGGATAAAAATTGGCAACACCGATAGATCGAACTTTACCATCTCTATAAGCTTCTTCCAAAGCTCTATACGCTCCATAATAATCACCAAAAGCCTGATGCAACAAAATTAAATCCACATAACCTAAGTCCAGATTCTTTAAACAAACATCAATTGCTTTTTTGGCATTTTCATACCCAAAATCTTGTACCCATAATTTAGTTGTCACAAAGATTTCTTCTCTGGGAATACCAGATTCACGAATAGCTTGACCCACCGCTTGCTCATTAAAATAAGCAGCCGCAGTATCAAACAGACGATACCCTCTTTTAAGAGTCTGAAGAACAACTTCTTTACAAATTTTAGAATCGTCAATTTGAAATACGCCAAATCCTTCCATGGGCATTTCAATACCATTATTCAATGTAGTCATCTGCATACACATGCCTCCTCTATCATTAATGATCATACTTGATTCATCATTCTCTTAAAATATAAGCGAAATTTACATAAAAATATAATACTTTTTAGGCAATCTGCTATAATTAACGGTAATAGTAAAGGAGACAAAAATGATAGAAATTTACCTTTTAGAACAATTAGTTGCCGTAGCACAACACAAGACTTTATCAGCAGCTGCTCAATCTTTACACATCAGTCAACCCGCACTGACTCGTTCTATGAAAAAACTTGAACAACTTTTTGGTTTTGCTCTTTTTGATCATCACCAGAATCGTATTGAAATCAATGAAAACGGTAAATTAGCTTGTGAATATGCTCATCGTATCTTACATTTAGAAAATGAAATGATTGAGCATGTCACTCGTTTAGAAAAAAGTCGTCACACCATCTTTTTAGAAAGTTGTGCTCCAGCCCCTATGATTTATATACAACGACAACTTTCTCTTTTTTATCCTGAACTTTCTGTACATTCTCAAATGAGCGATAATGAAGAAGATATTTTAAAAAGTCTTCAACAAAAACATTGTCAACTCGCCATTCTTTCTAAGCCGGCAAAAGATACAAATTTGATCAGTCAAAAGATATTTACTGAGCAACTTTATCTTTCTGTTATGCCTGCACATCCAGCAGCCAGTAGAAAAAACATCACGTTCAAAGAATTAGACGGTGAAACTTTTCTTGTGGATAGCGCATTGGGAATTTGGAAAAAACTAGTGATCCATATGCTTCCTCATTCTCATTTCATCGCACAAAAACAACGCAATGATTTAACTGTCCTTTTACAAAGTTCATCGCTTCCTGCTTTTTCTACCGATATAGGATGGAGCCTCTATCCTACAGAAAAAATAAGAAAAGATATTCTAATTTCAGATTCTCAATCATCCATAACTTTTTATTTGGTCTATCACAAAAAAGATCAGATACGCTTTGGTAAAATTTTAGAAACCTGAAAAAAAGAACCCGAAGGTTCTTAGCGTAATGGATATAAATCACAGTTTTCATCATGCGAATTAATTATACCTATAGCTTGTAAATAAGAATAGATAATGGTTGTACCGACAAACTTCATTCCTCTTTTTTTCAAATCTTTTGATAAACGATCAGATAATTCAGAATGTGTCAAACCAACTTCATAAAAGATTTTTCCTTCTGTAAATGTTGTAAGATATGCATAGAAACTGCCAAATTCGTTTTGAATAGATTTAAAGATCTTTGCGTTTTCTACGCTGGCTTTGATCTTAAGTCGATTGCGAATAATTCCTTTATTTTGTGCTAATTTTCGCATCTTATTTTCATCATAGCTGCATATGGTATCCAAATCAAATTGATCATAAGCTTGTCGAAACGCTTCACGCTTATTCAATACACATTCCCAAGATAATCCAGCCTGAAACGATTCCAAAATCAACATTTCCAAAAGATATTGTTCATCAAAATTCGGTTTTCCCCATTCTTCGTCGTGATATTTGATATACAAAGGATTTTTTAAATTACACCATGAACATCGTTTCATAAAGCCGTTCCTTTTTTTGGTATCTTAAATTCTGTCATGTCATGTCCTTCCAGTTTTAATAACTCAACCTTATTTTGAATACCACCACTGTATCCGACCAAACTTTGGTTGGTTCCAATAACTCGATGACAAGGAATAATGATACAAATAGGATTCCAGCCAACAGCACCACCTACAGCTTGTGCCAACATTTTAGATATGCCTCTTTGTTGCGCAATCTTTTGAGCAATATCTTTATATGTGATCAAACTTCCATATGGAATCTTTTTGATCTGGTCTATTACATCTTTTCGAAAAGGCGTTAAACCATAAATTTTATAAGCCGGTGTAAATGAAGGTTTTTCTCCTTTAAAATAAATATCCAGCCATTCTTTGGTCTGTCGAAAAATCGGCAAGTCTTTTTCATCAAAAGCATCACTGCAAAAAGCTTCCCCTTTTGTACCTTTAAACCATAGACCGGTCAAATAATCTCCATCACTGGACATATAGATCTTTCCTAATATAGAATCATATTCCTGTCTGTACATGTTTTTCAAATCCTTTATTCTTCTTTAATTTATCTTTCCATCAACATTTGTAAACTTTATGATGGTTTCTCTTTGCGTTGTCATATATTTTACGCATCACTGCGAGCATATGCATTTTTCATATTAGAGCTCAACTCAAATAAGACCTTACCTAATGTTTCATCTGCTGCTTCTTTGACCATATCCGCAATCTTTTGGTTTGCCTTTGTGCGAATTTGAATCTTTTTGTCTTCTTCATTTTCGTTGGCCAGTAAAGCATCTGTTTCCTTTAAAATTTCATGTGCTTTGGCCGCTACTTTATTTTGATAACGCTCAATCAAATTCCGAGATTGTTTAAAGCTTGCATCGGCCATAGCTGCAATCAATCGACTTGTCCAGTAAAAGTTATCAGTCGATACTGTTCCTGTCGTGTTAGATAAATAATCCGGCACCTCATTAACTTGAGGATAAAAAGGAATCATCACATTCATATTATTAGCCGCAAAGGCAATCCATTCCAACACTTCTTTATCAGGTCGTTGATGAACTAAACCTAGTACACTTGTTCTATTGACTCCGATAGAACGATACATTCCGGCTTTTGAACGATCTCCATAACTTTTATACGGATCATAATCTGTACCTTGGTAAGTAGAAGATAATAAATATTTCACATCTTCAATTGTAATCTTTTTTTCAGGTATCATACACCAAGGAATATCATTTGATTCTGGTGTATAGTCTGCCTGGTCTCCTTCCCATTTTTTAGTATGGGGATTCAACACTTTTTCAATGAACCAAGCTCTAGGTGTGTTATAAACATGATCGGCATCATCGCAAGAACCAAATGCAGCTCGTGGATCAAATTGTCCATCAAGAGATAGATCCAAATTATTTTGTTCTACAAATTCTTTCAAATCTTTAGAGCACATATATTCTTTCTTGGCTCCATAAGCATCTTCAAAATCAAATTGATCAATACCTAACTGATTGGGCATTGCGACATAAACAGTATCTGGAACTCTTCTAGCCATCCAATGATGTCCACCTATGGTTTCCAGCCACCAGATTTCATCACGATCGGAAAAGGCAATTCCATTCATTTCATACGTTCCGTATTCTTCTAAAAGTTTTCCCAGGCGAACCACACCTTCTTTAGCATTATGAATATAAGGCAATACCAAAGTTACTAAATCTTCTTCGCCAATACCACCTGGAGTCTGTGTTTTTTCATCATAAACAACTAGCGGATCTGCCCCTAAAACACGAGCATTTGACGTAATTGTTTCAGTTGCTGTCATACCTACACCGGCTTCATTGATGCCGCAGGCAGCCCAAATCCCCTCTCCTTCTACAGCATTTGGTATAGCTGTATATCGCATAGGGTTTTCAGGCAACTTGACTTTAACATGCGAAATAACACTTTCATACTCTTTAGGTTGTTGATCCGAAGAAACAACCACCAGCTTTTTTTCGGTAAAATGACCAGCTCCAGAATCATCATTACGAGCAATGATCGTAGATCCATCATACGTGGCTTTCTTTCCCACTAAAATAGTCGTACAAGACATAGAAATCCCTCCTTATTCGTTAGTATCTTAGCACTGGCATAAAATAATGTATATGATATTACTCTTCTTTATTTTCACCAGTGGCATAATCAATTTCAATTCCTGGTTGTACATTATAAGCATATACATTAAAAGACAAGCTTTCACAATCATCTTCTACTGAACAAGCCTGCATATGAACACCGCTTGCGACAAGATCATTCCCTTCATAAATTGGTGTTACTTCATATAGAACATGATCATCTGTTTCTTTGACATATTCGGCAATCTCATTTTCAAATGGAAGCATACCTTCCGTATTCATATATCGAGTTCCTGTAATGAGATTTCTCTGATTGGCATTTTCTCCTGTCAGCTGATATCCAATTAAATGGCACCGATTATATACCCATCCACCAGGCACAAAATCATAACGTTCATTTTCCCAGCCACTTGCTTTGACCGAACTGATACTTTCGCGATCTTGTGTGGGCATAGTATCTTGGCTGATGCTTGCTTTGGCCATTGTACATCGACCTAAATCATCTAATTGTTCATATGTTTCAAATGATGTCTGTGCTTCTTCAATCTCATATGTTTCAAAATCTGGCTTGTTGTCATTGATTTCTACGTAAGGCTGCCCATCATATTCAGGTATGTCTTCTACCGTAACGCTGGCCGTTGTACCCTCTTTATACATAGAAACATATAATAATCCCAAAAAAATCATCATACAGATCAAAATACTTCCAAATAAAAGACTACGTTTCTTTTTCATGTCCATCCCCTTACTTTTTAACTGGCATTAGATTCATATCCACATTTGTCGATATGCCTGGCAATGTTCCGGTGTGCGAATACTGCCAAATCATAAATCGATCCTGCATGACTGGTTTATCTTGATAGGCTGCATACCATATATTCTGGTCCTGAATCTGTGAAAAATCCAGTTGATTGTATAACCAGTCTAAATTTCCATAAATCATACTCGAATAACCATGTGATTCCATACTTTGACAAAACTGTAATGCAAGTTCTGTTTTTTCTTGAACAGAAAGTGTATTGATTCGTCCTTGATCTTCATCAAAGAATTCCATATCAAAGGCAACTGGAAGATCTAATGACTGACCTTCTAAAAGAGAAAGTACAAACTCAGCCTCTTCTTGCAGTTCTGATACATTCACTGCACTAGAATACCAATATACACCAATTTTTAAACCAGCTTGTCTTGCCTGTTCTATATTGTATTCATACATGGCATCTTTATGGATCTTGCCTTCAATACCACCTCTATATCCAATGCGTATAAACACAAAATCAATACCTGCATCTTTAACTGCATCCCAGTCAATCGTTCCATTGTGTTCACTGACATCAATACCGATTTGACTATCATAATCAGGATCGTTATAAAATTTAAAACCTGTACTCGTATTTTCAAAAAGGTCCAAATCATAGTAAGAAGATGGTCCGGTGTTTAATAGTGATGACAATACCATCACAATCAATGTTCCAATACTTATTAAACAGACACCCAAGAAAAGTATCCGCAATTTCTTTGTTCTTCTTTTTGTTTTCATAATGTCTTATTATACACCATGTAAAAAGCAGCGAAAATCCTAAGACTTTCACTGCTTTACTTCACAAAATTCTTAATAAACCAAGAAACTCCATACTCTTGATTTGATTTTGTCACATAGTCTGCCTGTTTCTTTATATCTTCCAAGGCATTGTCTACTGCCACACTAATACCTGCAACATTAAACATAGAAATATCATTATAATTATCTCCAAAAGCTATTACCTGCCTTGAATTTATACCTAGATATTGAAGCAACCATGTCACAGTTGCACCTTTAGACACTTCACGATGCGATAAAGTATATACATATCCTTCCGATTGCACACAATGCGTGTGTGTACAATGAAAATGTATCTCATTTTGTATGTTTTTCATAAAATCTGTATCAGTGTCTATGATCACAACTTTAAAAATATTCTCTTGTGCTAAAGAATCTTTATGAAAATCATATACAATTTCACATGTACCTTCTAAACGTTTTTTAAAGAATTCTAATTTTGGATGACTCCCTTTACAAAATATCTTAAAATTCGAATATGCCAAATAAGGAATGTCATGAGCTTCTAAAATTTCTAAAGCTTTTATCAACTCATCAGATACGATGCTTTTTTCATAAATACACTGGTCTCTCAAAAAGATATTAGCTCCATTATTTGTAATATATGGTATGGAAATATCATATTCTTTAATTAAATCCTGGATAATGTGATAATTTCTACCCGAAACAAAGGTCAAAAGAATCTTTTTTTCATGTAAGATATCTTTTAAATAAGGATCTGCTCTTTTCGCATCATCTAGTAAAGTTCCATCTAAATCACAAAGAATCAGTTGAATATCAGTTATTTTATGCATCTAATTTATCCCTTAAAAACCGACAGGCCTGCCTTAGATCTTCTTTCCATCCCGGATTGCCTGTATACCAGAACTCACCGACAAACCGATAGACTCCCATCTCATACAGACTCCGGATGTTTTCCTTAAATTCCGTATGTCCACTGCCAAACGGGATCTCCCGGTATTTTCCCGGTACCGTCTCTTTTAGATGGGCCGCAAAGATATGTCCCTGTCCCTTTTTCAGATCATCCCTGACGCTGTTTCCATATAACAGCGAGGCATTCTTTAAGTTCCCGATATCCGGATAGATCCCCAGATAGGCATTGTCAATCTGTCGCACATACTTCATCGCTTTTTCCACCGTATCCATAAAAGGGGTCTCCATCGTTTCAAAGCCCAGTATCACGCCTTTTCTGGCTGCCATCTCGACACTGATCTTCAGATTCTTCTCAAAATTTTTACGGGTCGTATCGTCCCCTGCTTCATAATAGACATCATAGCCTGCCAGCTGTATGATCCGTATCCCCAGATCACAGGCCAGATCGATGGCCCTTTCCATGATCTCCAGCGAACGTCTTTGCTCTTCTTCCTTTCTGGAACCTAGCGGATATCTTCGATGCCCGCTCAAGCACATCGATCGGATCGGCACGCCGGTCTTGATCATCGCCTCGATGACCTGTATCCGCTCTTTTTCTGTCCACTCCAGACGGGCCAGCTTTTCTTCGCTTTCATCCACGCTGATCTCCAGATAGTCAAAACCGCTCTCTTTTGTCAGCAGCAGCTTTTCCTCCCAGCTCAGATCACCGGGCATCGCTTTTTCATACAGGCCCAGTTCGTATCTATTTTTGTCCATAGTAGGCTCCCGGTCCGTGTTTTCTTTTAAAGTGCTTGTCCAATAGCGTCTGTTGCATCGGTTCGATCTCATTGTTTCGTAACAGACTGGCCATCGTATTCATCATTGCCACTTCTTCCAGTACCACCGCATTGTGTACCGCATTGAAGGCATCCGTTCCCCAGCAAAACGGTCCATGGCTGTGTACCAGTACCGCCGGTACTTCTTCTGGATCGATGTGTCTTTCTTCAAAGGTCTCCACGATCACTTTCCCGGTCTCCTGTTCATAGTTGCCGTGGATCTCTTCTTCGGTCATCTTTCGGGTACATGGTATCGTTCCATAGAAGTAGTCGGCCTGTGTCGTTCCCAGGGCCTGGATATCCAGTCCGGCCTGGGCAAAGCTTGTCGCCCATCGGGAGTGGGTATGCACCACACCGCCGATACTAGGCCAGTTGCGATAGAATTCCAGATGGGTCGGCAGATCCGAGCTTGGTCTAAGATCCCCTTCCACGATATGGCCTTCCAGATCGACCAGCACGATATCTTCGACTTTCATCGTATCATACTCGACACCGCTGGGCTTGATGGCCACGATCCCTTTTTCACGATCGATGGCACTGACATTGCCCCATGTAAATGTGATCAGTCCATGTTTGGGAAGCAGCAGATTGGCTTCCAGAACTTCCTGTTTCATCTTTTCCAGCATATCTATTCTCCTGTTACCACATAGACAGCCGCTTCATTGGCCGTATGGTTGGCACTGACGATCAGATCCCGGTCTTCTTCATGCACCACGCACAGATTGGCCGGACCGACTCCTTTTTCGATCACCGTGGCCTGATACTGTCCCTTTACATACTGCACATAGAACAGTTCGGCCTCTTCTCTTCGTACACCGGCTACGAAAGTTGGTTTCCCGCACAGTGTGGTCCCTACAAGAGTATGGGCAAAATCAATGGTATTGTCATAGGTCCACACTTTTTTATAGCCGTCTTCTTCCTTCTTATAGATCTGGATACTGTTGCCGTGGAAAGGTTCGATCGTCATGATTTCTTCGATGCCGTCTCCATCCAGATCGGCCGTGGCGATCTCTCCGATATGACCTTCCAGGATCACTTCGGTCTTCCATTTGCCATCTGCTGTATCCGGCGGCGTGACCTTCAGGATCCCCTGATCGCTGCCAAAATAACCGACATCTTTTCCGTTTTCCTTTCCGTGCCAGTAGCCATGGTTTCGATATAGACCGTCTGCCAGGATATCTAATTCAATGCCCTGTGATGGATCTTCCGGCAGTTTTCCGATATAGATGCGTCCCGGTACGGACCAGTCGTTTTTCTCCTTCTTGGAAGTGGCGATGGTCGCTCCGATGAAGTAGTTGGTTCCATCGACATCGTAGATATCAAATCGATGGATATACGGCATGGACAGGACATCCTGGATCTGCCATCCCTTTTGCGGATCGTATTTTCCCCAGACGATCTTGGCCAGCGATGGAGAGACTTTCAGATAGAATTCCTGAACGGCCAGAAATTCGCCTTCCTTGTGCGGGATGGGGATGATGGACATACAGCCGCCCGGATGGGTCCAGACCGTTTCCTTGTTTTCAAAATTTTTGCCGCTGTACATGTTGCAGGCCACATCGGGATCTTCACTGGCCAGCAGGATATGGTTTTCGTTTTGCATATAGATATTGCTGGCACAGTAACAACGTTTGATATCATCTAAATGTTTCTTTTCTATTTTCATCTCTTTTTCTCCTTGTTTTCCTTAAAATTAGGTATAAGAAAAGCTGCCGTTGGCAGCTTTTTCTATTATTCAGCTGTTGCGGCGACTAATCCTTCTTCAATTTCTTTGGCTGACATTACATTTTTCAAGCCAACAATCTTAGTACCTCTTTTTTCAGCATCGGCGAACATATTGACAAAGTTTTTAGAACATAAAACGATATCATAACCACTGGCAGCAGATTTTCCTTCTGATACTGCGCAATGACGAATTTCCTGAACATCAAGTCCCATTTTTTTAGCAACTTTTTCCACGTTCAACTTGATCATCATACTTGTTCCGGCTCCATTGCCACAACAAACTAACAATTTGTATTTTTTTGACATACTTTCTCCTCTTTCCCTTTTTTCTATATATTATTGTTTAGCTGCTTCTTTTTGTTGTTTCTTTTCCAAATATGCATCATAATCTTCCGTAATCAAGAAATATGTATCCGGATGAGAGCGGTATTGTAACTGCGGGATCGCAAGCAATATTATTACAACGATCGCAACACCAATATAACCAGCAAACTTCATGATAACAGTGAACATTGGCCATACAGTTGCCCAGTCAAACATACCTAAATAGCCTCCATATTGTGCTAAGCCTACCCAACCAGCAATAAAGGCCGAACCAAAGACTTGAATCAAACCACAAATAAACGGAAGAATCAAAGCCGCTTTAATACCACCTTTTTTATCTGCATATACCGCAATGACTGCGTTGTCAAAGAATACCGGTACGAATCCGGCAATAACCAGAGTTGGCGATTTCAACAACAATAAAATCATGATCGCAATAAATTGTCCTAATGCACCCATCAAGAATCCAACTGTTACGGCATTGGCACTACCAAACCCGAAGACAGCCGCGCAGTCGATACCAGGCACAGCCCCTGGTAAAAATGAATTAGAAATACCTTGGAATGAATTGGTCAACTCTGTAACGAAAGTTCGTACACCTAGCTGCAAGATAGCTAAATACACTGCGAAATTTAGTGATGTTGTCATAATGTAGAAGAAGAAATTTTCTCCTTCTTTCATAAAGCCGCCAGCTGTCAAATAATCTTGTCCTAAAACTAATAAGATAGCGCCAAAGAACAAGAACATCAAAATAGAAGTGGCTACCATATTTTCGTTAAAGATGGATAAGAATCCTGGAAACTTTAATTCATCTAAACTCTTAGACTTACTGGAATGCATTTTTTCGGCAATCTTTCCAAATATGGCGATTCCAAACATTTGTTGGTGGGCAATCGCAAAGCCTCCACCTTCTGTTAACTCCTGTGTGATTTCAACGGTTAAATTTGATCCAACTGCCCAATACAACCCTAAAATCACAGCCATGATCAACAAAATTTGTGTATTTCCTAAAGTTGGAAAACAAAACAATATTAACCAAAATGCAGTAGCTGCCTGTTGCATCTGTACATGACCTGTTGTAAATACAGCACGCATTTTTGTCCATTTCTTTAAACGTACCAAAATCAAGTTCATGATAAACGCAATCAACAACAATAACATTACTTGTGAGAACGTTCTTCCAAACTGTTCCTGTAAACCTGCAGTAACTGCATTTTGTCCAAAGTATGGATCAATGACCATGGCATCCAAGTTAAAACGATCCTTTAATCCAACTAAAATAGGACGGAAGTTGTTTACCAATCCACTAGAACCCACGGCTAAGATCATGTATCCTACCGTTGCCTTTATAAAACCCGAAAAAGCTTCATATACAGGTTTTCTCAACAACAAATATCCTATAAAAACAATTAGCCCTATAAAATATGCTGGCTGCGTTAGGATATTGGTCGCAAAGAAATCCCAAACACCCATTATTATGTTCATAACATATACCTTTCCTATTATCTTTTATTATTATGATTCAAATTGATCTGCGATTTCTTTTAATTCTTGTGGTGTTTTGCACTTATTCAACGCCTCAACAATGTCTTCATTCATTAAAGTATCCATTAAAGATTGAATATTCTTTAAATGTTCTTCATGATCTGCTGCCGCCAAAGAGAAAAACAGTGTTGCCTTTTTCTCTTCGTCTTGCGTATCGAAATCTACCGGCGTTTCGACTTTCATAAAAGATATCGCTGTTCCATAGCATCCATCCGCACCTTCTGTTGAGTGTGGCATGGCAATACCTGGAACAATGACTATATAAGGTCCATATTTTTTAATACATTCAATTACATTATTGATATAAGTATCATCAACTATCTTACACTTTTTTAATGGTTCATAGCTGCCGCGAACTGCATCTTCCCATGATGCGAATGAATCCGCAAAAGTGTAATACCCATTTTTTACAATCTCTTTAAGCATTATAGACAGGAACGATATGGGATATTTTGTTCCTCTTCAAAACAATCTTCAAAACCGCGGCGATAATGATACATACGTTTATCTTTATCTGTTGGATATACATATTTTCCTCCAACATCCCAGATAAATGGATGAAATTTATAATCCAATACGTCTTTTTTATAGTTATACAACAAATTGATTTCCTGTGGATCTGCTTTGAAATTTGTCCATACATCATAGTGAATCGGAATTACTACATCCGTTCTTAAAGCTTCTGCCATACGTAAAATATCGATAGACGTCATTTTATCCTGCATTCCGACAGGGTTTTCTCCATACGATCCAAAAGCAACATCAATATCATAGTCTTTTCCATGTTTTGCGTAATAAATAGAGTAATGTGAATCTCCGGAATGATAAATATTGCCACCTGGTGTTTTAATTAAATAATTTACTGCTTTATCATCCATATCTGTTGGACATTTACCTCTTAGATCTTCACGATCTGGTCCTATAGAATCTGTTGTGACAATACAAGTTCTATCAAAAGAATCCAAAGCAACGATTTCAATATCTTTGATCTTAATAGTATCTCCTGGTCTGACAGTAATGCATCGATCTGCCGGAACACCCCACTTTTGCCATAATTCCACAGATTTCTTTGGTCCGATGAAAGGAACTGGAATTTCTTTTCCATTTTCATCTGTTGTCATCATACCACTTTTTAGAACATGACTGGCATATTCTGCACTCATATGATCTTGATGATAATGCGTTGCCAATACGGCATCTACCTGCTTGATGGCAAATGGATCAATCACAAAAGGAACTGCTCTTAAATTAGGTTGCATATTTCGACACCCACACATATTAGCCATCTGGTGCCCAACTTTCATTTTGCCATCTCCATGTGTTCTTTTACCATTACCAGCCCAAAGATCGACCGTAATGTTTGCCTGTGGTGTTTTAAACCAAATTCCGGTACAACCTAGCCACCACATTGCGACCGTCCCTGGTTTGACTTCTTCCTGTTCTATTTCTTCATTAAGCCAAGTTCCCCATTCCGGGAATGTGCCTAAGATCCAGGATTCTCTTGTAATCTCATCAACTTTGCTCATTCTCGTTTTGCCCTTCTTTCCTATTTCAAATAACCATGGTTCTTTTTGACAGTCTTACTATATTAAAATTTAAAACAAACAACAACCGCCTTTTACGAACACTTTATCCATTTTATGAACATTGTAATCGCTTACTTATTTTATAAGAACATTTAATAGAATGTTTAGGATTGACTTTAAGAACTCTTATTCATATAATACAAATATAAGGAGACACGATCATGAAAAAAGCTGCATTCCCTCAGGAATCCCGTAATATCGTTATGGGCATCATTTACATAATCTTCACAATTTATTCTTTTTATATTATCATCACCACACAAGAACTCTCGCAGAAATTGTTATTTGGAATTCTTTACATACTGATATTTTCAGTAGCTATGTATTCTGAATATTTACGATACCTCTATCAGCACGCTATTAAAACGATTGCTTTTGATGCAATGCCACAGAAAGGAAGAAAAGAATTTGATGTTCTTTTAAAAAAAGATATATTTAAAGCTTATCATTCTTCCAAGGTCATCTATGATACCTTATATTATGCTGACATGCTAGATGCTTCAGCCTTATTAGATGTCATGGAAAACAATTATAAATTGTTTCATCAAAATATAGATAATCTATTGATTTGGCACTATAACCAATTATATGCACACTTTTTATTAAAAAATACTAAATCCGTTCAAGAAGAATACACAAAAATAATCCGTATGAAAGATGCAAAAATTAAAGGCCATAAATTATCACCTTTATACAATTGGGATTTTATAGATGCATTGTACTTATTTAGCCGAAAAGATTACAAACAAAGTTTTAATTGTTTTAAAAAGACTAACATACAAAATATGAACAATCGCGAAAAACTTCATTATTATTTTCAATTCAGCAACCTTTGCAGAATCATGCATAATCGTTCCATGGAAGAAGAGTGTCTCAAGAAGATGCAGGAAATCGGAGGCACTTCAAAAATCATAGAGGTGATAAGTCATGAAAATGAGTAAAGAGATCGTCGATGCACGACGCAAAAAAATCATGGAAAAAATTCAGGTACAAGGAAAAGTCAACGTTGAAGAATTAGCTAAAGAATTAAACGTAGCACCTTTAACCATACGACGCGATCTACAATATTGGGAAGACATGGGCGCTGTGATACGCTATTATGGCGGAGCAAGATTGATTCAATCTTTTGTTGATAACGATCAAATAAAAGATAATAACGAACCTTATAAACATGCCATCGCCAAATACGCAGCACATTTGGTAGAAGAAGGCGATACTATATTTATCAACACGAGCTCCACTGCCTTACTAATGTTACGTTATATACACGATAAACACGTGACCGTCATTACCAACAATGGAAAAGCTCTGTTTATTGATTATGATCCAAAAATTACCGTTGTCTTGACCGGTGGAGAAATCCGATATCCCAAAGAAAGCATGGTAGGAGATTTTGCCTTGAATAATGTGAATCGTGTTTCTGCCGATAAAAGTTTTCTGGGTTGTAGCGGCATTGATGCCGAAATCGGCATGACAACCGCCATTCTTCCAGAAGTTTCCATCAATGAAGCCATGATTTCACGCTGCACCGGAAAAAAGTATCTTTTAGCTGACGCCACAAAAATTGCCAATATTCACCAATTCAGCGTAGCTAAGGCATCAGCTTTCGATCTTTTGATAACCGATCTTCGTGTACAAAAAGAGCAATTAGAAGATTTTAAATATACATCTTTAGCTATTCAAACAGTACAACCATTTTATGGATATCAAAGCGTTGAACATCCTTAACAATATCAAAACATCTAAGAATTTCATATATAAGTATAACTCTACTTACATATTTTTCATCAATCTATTGATCAATCTTTTTAAACAATCTTTAATCTTATTCACAAAAAATGGAGTCTCTGTCTATAAGAAACTCCATTTTTTATTTAATTACTGTGCATTGCTGGCGGCAACTTTTACTCTTGACCAAAGGTCTGCCATGATAACTCGTGTATCTTCGTGATATTCAAAGACTTCATCCAGATCATAGCCCGAACGTGGTACATAAGCATTAATTCCTTCATATAGACCATCTTTACCAGATAATTCATCAAATACTTCCTGATTGCTAGAGGTATAACCTACATAACTAGAATTGTCCATAGATGCTTCATAATCACTGATAAAATCAATAAATTCATAGGCAAGCTCTGGATTTTTCGCATTTTTTGGAATAACCATCGCATCACTCCATAAATTCGTTCCGCTTTCCGGCATATAGAATCCCATATTTTCATTTTCGCTCATGACATATGCGGCATCTCCACTATAGATCAAACCTAAAGCTTTTCGTCCCTGTGCCATATTATCAATGATTTCATCCGTTACGATTTCCGGTTCCATTGTTTCAACACATTTCACCAGCCAATTATACGCTTCCTCTAATTCTTTTTGATCGGTTGTATTCATAGAATAGCCTAGTGCCTTTAAAGCCATCATAAAAGAATCACGTTCTGAATCATATAAATAAATATCACCTTTATACTTTTGATCCAAGAAAATGTTATAGCCTTCTTTTTCCAGATCTTCTTTTGAAACTTTTGTTTTATCATAAACAATACCTACACTTCCCCAGAAATAAGGCACTGAATAATCATTGTTTGGATCATACGGAAGCCCAACCACATCATCTACATAACGATCTAGAGCTGGTTGAATCTTCTCTTTATCCAACTTCATCAAAAGACCTTCTTGAATCAAACGTTCAATCATATAATCACTTGGCACCAAAATATCGTAGCTTTCTCCATTAGCTACATTGATATACATTTGTTCATTTGAATCAAAGTTATCCATGACAACCTTGGCGCCTGTCATTTCTTCAAACATTGGAATGACATTTTCACCAGTATATTCTCCCCAGTTATAGACATGCAATGTCTGACCGGCATATGGTTTATTGCCTGCTGAAGAACCAAATTGGAACAAGCCAAAACCAAGGCAAGCCACTACAACAGCTGTAATTCCATAGCGCAATGGTTTATTTTTAGGTTTACCAGCTCTTTTCTTGGCAATCACCGGCAATATATTGACCAAAGCTAATACAATAGTAATAAATACTACAACTAAAGTACTAATCGCATTGATGCTTGGATTTACACGTTTGGACATCGTATAAACAATAATGCTTAAGTTTTTAACGCCACCACCAGTTGTGAAGTAACTGATAATGAAATCATCAAAAGACATTGTAAATGCGATAAGTGCACCAGATACGATACCTGGCATGATCTGTGGAACAATAACCTTGTACAATGCCTGAAAAGGCGTACATCCTAAGTCCATAGCCGCATCTGCCAAATTTGGATCCAAGCTGCGAATTTTAGGCATCACACTTAACATCACATATGGAATACAGAAAGAAATATGCGCTAACAATAAAGTTGTAAATCCTCTTTCCACCTGTAGTGTGATAAACAATAACATCAACCCAATGGCCGTTACGATTTCCGGATTCATCAAAGGAAAATCATTGATCTGTTGTACTAAGTTTTTAATGACCTTACGAGAGCGAGAAAGCCCTATAGCCGTGATCGTACCAATCACTGTAGAAATCACCGTGGCCAATAAAGCAATGATGATCGTAACGTACAAAGATTCCATCATGCTGTGGTTTTCCAACATAGCTTGATACCACTTTGTAGAAAAACCAGTAAAATGCGTTAATGATTTTGATTCATTAAAGGAAAAGACAACCATAAATACAATTGGCAAATAGAAAAAAGCAATGCCTAAGATTGTCAAAACCTTACCTACTAATTTTCTCTCTTTTGGCATGGCTAGTCCTCCTGTGTTCCCACACGGGCATCTACTTTACGAACTACCATCATCAACAACATCATGATTACCGCCATAATCATAGAAATCGCTGATCCAAAGTTCCATTCTCCCACAGTAATAAATTGATTTTCAATTACATTTCCGATAAGGAAGAATTGTCCTCCACCCAAAAGCTTAGGAATAAAGAAAGAAGATACGGCCGGCAAGAAAACCAATGTAATTCCACTAACTACTCCAGATAGTGATAACGGAAAAATCACACGCAAAAATGTTTGTACGCGATTAGCTCCTAAATCACTGGCAGCCTCCAACAAGCTTTTATCCATTTTTGTCAAAGAAGTGTGAATCTGTAAGATCATAAATGGCAAGAAGTTATAAACCATTCCGATCAAAACCGCTGTCTGTGTATAAAGCAATTCAGCATTTTCAAAGCCAAAAAAGCCTAAAATACTAGAAACAATGCCGTCGCTGGATAAAATACCGATCCAAGCATAAGTACGAACCAACATGTTGATCCACATTGGCAATGTAATTGCCAAAATCAAAATATTCTGTGTTTTTTGAGAAGTTCGCGAAATAAAATACGCAATAGGATACCCTAAGACCAAGCAAATCGCAGTCGTTTCCAATGCGATTCCAAGCGAACGCCATAAAATCAACAAAAAGTCTGGATCCGTAAAAAATTTAATATAGTTATCAAAAGTCAATTGAAAAGAGACAATACTGTTTCCCTGTGACATCACAGAATACAACAATATCAACAGCATCGGAAGAAACAGCATCAAAACAGCCCAGGCAATATAAGGAATTGCCAATCGTCTAAAATTACGCATTAGAATCCCATCTTCTCCATAACGTGAATATCTTCTGGGAAGAAAGTGAGTCCGACTTCTTTTCCTTCTTCCACAAAATCTGTCGTATGAATCTTAAATTCACGCCCAGTTGTCCAGAAAGTTACTTTATATACACCTTCTGTAATATGCTCTGGATCAAAATCATAATCAACGCTTAGATCCACAGCTTCTTCTTCATTATCCAATTTCCAGCCTTGTGCATTGGCCCAAGTTTTTAAATCTGTATCTAAAGCCGGTGATTCTAGAATTTCGTCTTTAGATTTGAAAAAGTTAAAAGCACTGACAGCTTCATTAGCTTTTTTATTCTCAACAACTCTTTGATCTACGACCCAAATTTTACGCGTCACTTGTAAACCTGAACCTGTAGAGAAAGTTACACTATATTCACCAATTTCTTCTTTTAAGTCTGTATCCACTTTAATAGAGATATATTCGTCCGTTTGCGGATTCCAAGCTTGCGCATCAGCACGAGCTACAATTTCTTTATCATCGATATCTTTCATATCTTCTAAATCCAAATAGAAATCATTGGCACTGATAGCTTCTTTTCCATCATCACTTAAAATATTTTCATTCTTGCGCACATGCATATTTACTGTCACATGAGTTCCCGGCACCGTTTCAACCATGATTTCATAATGAACGCCTTTAAACAATACACTTTCAACTGTACCCGTCATCTTACCTTCATTTACCGATACAATATCAATATCTTCCGGACGGATAACGACATCTACTGGTTCTTTTTCTTTAAAACCAACATCCACACAATCAAAAGTAATATCATCAAAACGAACTTTTTTATCTTCTAACATGCGCCCCGGAACAATGTTACTTTCACCAATAAAGTTAGCTACATATCGATTGACCGGTTCATTATAGATATCTTGCGGAGTTCCAACTTGTTGAATTTCTCCTTCTTTCATAACTACAATTTTATCCGACATCGTCAATGCTTCTTCCTGATCATGCGTTACAAAAATAAAAGTAATTCCAACTTCCTGTTGTATACGTTTTAATTCATACTGCATTTCTTTACGCAATTTAAGATCAAGCGCTCCTAAAGGCTCATCCAAAAGCAATACCGATGGTTCATTGACCAAAGCACGAGCAATCGCAACACGCTGTTGTTGTCCGCCAGAAAGAAGAGTCACATTTTTCTTTTCATATCCTTCCAGGTTAATGAGCTTTAACATTTTCATCACTTTTTGTTCAATAATGTCTTTGCTCATTTTCTTTATTTTTAATCCAAATGCGATGTTATCGTATACATTCATATGCGGAAACAAAGCATATTTTTGGAAAACTGTATTTAATTCTCTTTTATAAGGCGGCAACTTCAAAATATCTTGCCCATCAAAAATAACCTGTCCTTCTGTTGGTTCTAAAAAACCACCTAAGATACGAAGAAGAGTTGTCTTACCGCAACCACTAGGTCCTAACAATGTTACAAATTCATTTTCATAGATATCTAAATCAATACCTTTTAATACGATTTGTCCGTCAAAATCTTTGACAACATTTTTAAACTGAATCAATTTATTTTTTTCGTTCTCCATAACTTTTCCCCTTTACCTTTCTAAAACATAGGTGGAGTAGCCACCCATAAAAGCACTGCATCTTTTTTTCCAGTATTTTTAATAAAATGACTTCGTGCTCCGTTCAGATAAAAAGTCTCTTTGGATTTTAAAGGATAGATTTTCTTTCCCATCACCAATTCGACCTGTCCACTAAGAACATAACCAAACTCTTGGCCTTCATTAGCTTTCATAATAAAAGAACTGCATCCTGGATGAATGGTGATACGAATTGGCTCCATTTCATTTTTTTGTGCATTCGGAACAATCCATTCCACAGTATGCTCATCTCTTTCATCAACGAAAAAATCATTTTTTCCAAAAGTAAGTTTTTCTTCTGGTGTCGAGTGAAAAAATTCGCTCAAATTTGTTCCCAGCGCCTCTAAAATATCTTCCAACGTAGAGATGCTTGGTGATGTTAGATCTCGCTCTAATTGAGATAAAAAACCCTTGGTCAACTCACTGCGAGAAGCTAACTCTTCCAATGTTAAACCATTGCGAATCCTGAGTTCTTTAATCTTTGATCCAATCTTCATGACATCGCCCCTTTGTTTTCTAACACTAAACTTTTAGTTTATTTAAAGAAACAAAAATATTATACATGGTTTGACAAAGGAATCAACATAAAGATTAAAAAAAATAGAGAAAACTATTAAAAATTCTCTCAATTAAAACAAAAACGACAAATATTTTGCCGTTCTCTAAACTATTATTTTTCAGATGTCTAGAAAAGTTTTGAATTATTTAGAATTTCTATACTTTGGCATTAGACAAAGAGGTTTCATTAATTTCATTGATAAACCCATTAGCTTCATCATCCCAAAAAATAATTCTTCTTTTATAAAACACTGGCAAAGGTTGCTTAAACGTTTGTTTATATTCTTTTTTATATCTTCTAACGCCATAAGGGCCACTCCTAAGCCATATAACAAATAAATTCAACTAAACTCATCTAGATTTAGACAATATTTAGATAAGTTTTATCCGAGTTTAGACGAGTTTTATCCAAGTTTAGACGAATTTTATCCAAGATAGATAATCTAAATCATCATATCTAGATTTCTTAAACTTAAATCTACTTTTTAAAACCCATAATGATTTAATAAGCTTAAAATTATTAATTCTATTTTTCTTCTCAAGTGAACTCACTAGATAAATAAAATTTATTACCAATCTTCTTGACATCATGATGATTATTTTTTCTTTTTAAGATTGCTTATGATGGAATTGTAATATTACTTGCTACAATTTTGAAAAGATAATATCTAGTAACAAAGTGTGATAGAGGAATTTAAAGTAAGATAGAGAATGATAGATTATATGTGCAATAGAACTAAATTTTTCATAAATCAAGCACGTTATAAAAACATGTCAAGTAGTTGACAAAGTAGCTCTTCCCCTAAGAGAATTGTTACTTTTTTATAGATTTGTCTTTCTTGTTTTTTCATTTTAGCTAGTTTCTCAATAAAAAAGTTAGACAACTCTAAGAAAGAATCATCCAACTTTTAGCATATATCTATTATTGTTCATTATATTTCAAAATCACCTTTGAATATTTCTATAAGCGTTCGTATTTAATCAGAATTCTGAGATAATAAAAATTTTTCATAAAATTTTTGCTTTCTAACATCTTTTTTATTTTGATATTGAGCTACTAGAAGTTGAGCTACAAATTTTTTCTGGTTAGAATTAAGATTATTAAAATCTCTTTCTAATTCTTCAATATGATTATGCTTTTTTAAAATAAATACATCATACAACAATGTAATATACTTTGATATATTCTTTTTATTTATTTTTATTAATTCATTATAATATTTCTTTGCTTTTACTTCATCACCGTCAAATGCATAGTATTCAAAGGCTTTTAAAAAAATGTCTTTTTTTTGACTTTGCTTTGCACTGCGTAATAACAGTTCAAATTGTTGATCTATTTTTTCTTTATCATCACTGATTAAATAACGATTTAAACGTAAATATTCTAAATTGTATGGCGGAAACAAAAACTTAACCAAAATTTTTTGACTATTTCTATCAAATTTATCAAATTGTTTCCTTTTTATCATATCTATTAAACTTTTTTGTACGTGATTTTTAAGAAGAATTAAACCAATATAGAACACTACACCAACAGCTATTACTAGCCATATAGAAATTCTTTCCCATCTCATATTATAAATTCTCCTTTTTACGAAAATATAATGACCTTGGGATTTTTACTCCCAAGGTTTTACATTATAATATACCGAAATAAGTTAAAACTATCGCAATAATCATAATACCAAAAATTAAACGTACTGTTTCTTTACCATTAGTTTTCTTTAAACGCCAATAACAGAAAGCCGTTAATAAAACTGGTAATAATTTAGGCATAATTTGATCAATTAAATCTTGTATAACAATGGAACCATCCCCACTAGTAAACTCTAAAGGAATAGTCAAACTAACAGTTGTTGAAACAAGGCATCCAGCGACGAACAATCCTAATACAGTAGCAGCTCCAGAAATTCTCTGAATAATTTCATCACTTTTTCCTGAATTAATAATATCCATTCCTTTAGTATAGCCTATACGGAATCCATACCACTTTACTCCTTGATTAATGATATTAAATACAACAAATGTAAAAATAGCACCAAATACATTTCCTGTAACTGCCATAGAAGCACCAATGCTGGCACAAATAGGCCAAATTGTAAACCAGAATAAACCATCTCCCAAACCAGCAATTGGACCCATCAAACCAGTTTTGATAGAAGTCAAATTGTCTTTTTCTTCTTCTGGAGTTGAGACTTCCAAAGCTGCCAACAATCCAAATAATAAAGGAGCTAAGGTAGCATGTGTATTAAAAAATTCTAAATAACGTTTTATCGTTTTTTCTCTAACTTCAACCGGTGCATCTTTATATAATCTTTTCAATACTGGAGACATCGTATACAAACAACCAGCAGCTTGTTGTCTTTCATAATTCCAACTCCATTGGAACGTCAAATGATGTAGAAACATTTCTCGATAAATCTTATTTGTCATTTGAAATTCTGTAGGCGAGTTTGATTGATTAGTTTTTTCTATTGTCATAGATCAATACCTCCTTCGACTTCAGTAGCAGCAATTGAATCCTCCATTTTTTTCTGCTGCACAAAATTATAATCATGAATTCCTGCAAATACTAAACCAACAAGTGAAACACCTAAAATCGGCAATCCTAAATATGCAGCAAAAACAAAACCCGCTACTAAATACATCCACATATTTTTCTTCATCATCATCGTAAGTAACATACTAATTCCTACAGCTGGAATCATTCCACTAGCAACTGTTAAACCATCAGTAATAAAAGTTGGTAGCCAATCTATAAAATCCTGTAAAATCGTATTTCCTAAGAAAACTGCTATAAAACATGGAACTGCACGTACTAAGAATAAGAAAACACCACTTAATAAATGCCAACGATTAACTTTATCAAAATCTCCTGTTTTTGCAACTGCTTCGGCTCTATGAATATGAACAGATAAATACGTTTGTAATAAAACAACCAATTGTAAAATTAGTGTAGCTGCTGGAACCGCAAAAGCAACACCTACTGAAACTCCACCGCCACTTGTTATTCCGGCAACTGTACCTATAATAGCTCCCCCAGTAATATCAGGTGGATTATAAGCTCCTACAGAATTAACACCTAACCACATCAACTCTAGGGTACCTCCAATGATTAACCCTTGTTCCAAATCTCCTAAGAGTAAACCTGTAATCGTTCCTGCCAACAAAGGCTTTCTAATTTGTAACTGTATACCACCATCATCTAAAGAGCATAAACCAGCCCATACCGCAACCAATAAAGCTTGCACCAACATTTCACTCTTCTCCTCCTTCCATATTTTTATCAATAACATCACTCATATTTATAATCTCATCTCTTGGGATCATTTGTATTTGTACATCTACACCTAATGCCAAAATATCTTTAAAAGCTTGTCTTTCTTCAGGCGTAACTGAGACAGCTCTTGCAATTTTAGTTCTTCCATTAATAAATCTCATTCCTCCAACATTCAAATAAGGAAATTTGACTCCACCATATGCTAATTTATAAGCATCAATTGAGTTAGTTAAAATAATCATCGTTCTTCTTTTAATTGGATTTTTCTTATAAATACTTATAAAAGAATCAACTCCAAAAACTTTAACTTTCACATTAGCTGGCGCTGTCATGCTGATAACTGATTGTTGCATTTTATCTTTTAAAACATCGTCATTAATAATTAAAACTTGTTCAATGTTATAATCGTTGATCCAAGTCGTTGCAATTTGTCCATGAATAAGACGATCATCAATACGCACTAATTCAATTGCCATATTATTCTCCCTCCTTTTTTAAGATACGATTTGAATTTGAAAAAATATCTTCTTCATCTTTTAATAACTCAGAAACACTATGACAGCCACAGTTTCTACGATTAACAAGTTCCACCAAAATCGCTAAATTATAACCTGTTACAATAGTAATATTATCTTTTTGCATCATTAGCTTTACAGCAACATTATTAGGGGTTCCGCATATCAAATCTGTAAAAATCAATACTTCATTACAGGTTTCACATAGTTTTTCATATGCATTTTGCATTTGATTTTCTACCTCTTGAACGCTTAAAGTTGGTGTCACTGCCACAGTTTGAATATCTTCACTCCCTCCTATAATCATAGTTAAACTGTCTAAAGCTCCCAAACAGTATTTCCCATGGCTAGTAATAATTATCCCGATTTTCTTATCCATCTTGTTCACATCCTTTCACTCTTTTATTCGCAATTTTCGTGCCAACTTGTTTTTTTTATTATTTTTATATATTTTTTTATATTTAAAGACAGCGTAAGACACTTAATAAGACACATAAAAAGAGATTTGCGTAAATTGCAGAATCTCTTATTTATAATTACTCATTATTTTGAAAAATTTCTCGAATAAATTGACATTCTCCTTGTCCAACTTTAATGTTAAAAGCATCTTCAATAATATAAATATTTTTTTGTATAATATAATCTAATTCAGATTTCTCCCTTTCTTGATTATCCGGTGCACAATATTCTCCGAATAATAACCGTTCTACCATACAACAAATATGAATAATTAGTCTAAATTATATATATCTTTTTAACTATCTTTTTATATCTTCTTAAATGTCCGCAAAGCCTTATTTTATCGGCTCTAC